>JAUWLG010000047.1 GCA_030613795.1 Helicobacteraceae bacterium | reverse complement strand
TCGCCTCGACAACATGTTCAAAAACAGGGTCGCTGATCTTATAGATATCATCTTGCTTACCATAGACCAGAAGGTTATGTCCATTGAAGTGAAATCGCATCTCATCAGGAAGATAAGGGCGCCAGTAGACAGATGTCTGTGCTCCTACAATCTTACCTTCTGTTAAAAGATCATCAAGACGTTTTTGACCCTTTAGTTGATCTGAAAACGTCTCTACTTTCATCTTGATACCAATATTTTTTTGCAGGCCTTTGATAATAGCTTTGGGGATCGATCTGTATGCGATCAACGGCATACCGGCAAGCTTGACAAAAGGCAGATAGGCAAAATTCAGAGCACTGGAGAGACCAAACACCATAGGCTCACTTAACGGCAGTCCATGGTGAGAGAGCATAGTCGACATAACACCACTTTCACAATGACCGGCATGTTTATGGGTAAAAACTTTCGTTGATTCAGACAATTAAGACTCTCTTTTTGGAAGTTGTTTTAGCTCTTGGATAGAAATACCCATCACATCACAATAACGTGTTAACATTTTGTCAGATAACTTAGCAAAGATGGCTGGCTTAAAGTGTCTTTTGATGCGCCACTGAAAAAGTCCTGTAGCTTGAGATAGAGAGAGAAGGTCAAGTCGTTTTGCATACATGTGGAATTCTAAAGGAGAGCTCTCACCATCTAAACAAGCGTCATAAGCCTCATCTGCCAGTCTCTCCAGTTCTGCTACCGCCTGTTGCGTTGCCTCTTCTTCAACATCCCATCCACTCGATGCCACAACACCATACTCGCCATCTTTACTGGTTGCATAGACTGCACGTTTTTGACCGCGATAGATACTATTGTTGTCTTGTGGGACCTCTTGTGCTTTCATGACTAAACCACCTCTAACTGCATAAAGGCTGTTGAAAAACGACCACTTTCAGGAATGTAACAGAGCAGTTTGTCGCCTGTTTTTAGTTTACCTGAGTGGAAAAGCTCTTCGAGCATGATATAGATCGAAGCCGAACCGGTGTTACCTTTGTTTGGCAGGTTGGTAAACCACTTATCTTGTGCGATGTCGCAGTTTGCCTCTTTCATCCCTTCGTACACTTTGTCACGGAAGTATCCTGATGAATAGTGCGGCAGATAATAACTGATCTCGTCAGGGTTAAGCGTACCCTTTTCGATCAGTTCTTGAAGCGGTTTGGTCACCGTGTATTCAATGATCTTCTCATTCAGGAGTTTAACGTCTTGTTTGACAGAGAAGATCGACTGTTCAAGCCACTCTTGCGGTTTATACTCGCGCCACCCTTTGACACTGCCATCATCCTGTTTTTCACAACCGGCGTACATACAGGCATCCAGTTCATTGGCATACGACTTTTGAACGATCCAGTCGATCTTGAGTGAGATCCCTTTAGTGTTTGGTTTAGCACTCATCAAGGCAGCACCTGCTCCGTCACTTAGCATCCAACGTAAAAAGTCTTTCTCAAAAGCGATCTCAGGCTGACGTTCGAGCTTCTCTACACGCGCTTCAACCTCTTCTTCAAAGTTTTGCGCACGCATTACAGAAGAGGCATTTTCTGAACCCGTTGCAACAGCATTTTCACTTTGACCAGCTAATACTGACATATAACCATACTTAAGTGACATCGTTCCAGAGAGACAGATCCCCGCTGTTGCGATCACTTCACAACTGGGAATACCCAGTTCACCATGCACCATCAAGGCATGATTCGGCAGCAGTTGATCGGGCAGCGTTGTTCCACAGGCTAACAGCTCAATTGTATTGATATCAAAAGCATCTGAATTAAGCTTACGAATCGCCTCTGCCGCTATCTGGGCATTCGTATGGGTTGTTTTACCACTCATTTTATCAATAGCATAGTGACGTGATTTGATCTTGTTAGAACGCAAGATTAGTTTCTTTGCACGCGAAGGACGCGCCCCGACTTGGCCCAATACATCTTCTATCTCACTGTTATTAACGGCTTCATTTGGTAAAAAGGCCTGAATATCATTTATATATACGTCTCTACTCACACTCACCGTCCTGAAGGTTCTTCATAATATTTTACACTCTTTTCTATCGCTTCTTTTCTAAATGGGTATATCAAACGTCTCACTAATATGTTTAAAGGCACTATCGTCAATACTAAGATCGCCAAAAAGATAGCATATATCGTTATCACAATTTTACGTGCGAACGAACCGGGTTCACCTGCTTTTTGAATCAACTTGCCCCAGATCATAAATGAACGCGTTGCGATCTTCTCTGTACCGACCAGCTTGCCGTTAACAGTTACGGCACCCATCTTTGTAAGCATCGGCGTTTTCGCCTTCTCTTCACTCTTTTTAAGTCCCTCGAGGATCCGTTCACCAAAACGTGAACTCTCTTGCAGCTCTTTCTTAGAGACACCTGCCGCCGGAAAGCCCCAAAAAGGATCTTTTTTGCCGGTCAACAACCATCTTGGGGTCGTGACAAAGGCATAGATCGAACCGCCTTGGTCTGTCAAAACAACATTGTCGATCAAGGTGGCCCCAACATCACTAAGAAGGCTCTTCATCTTCTCTTGCGCCATTACCCACATATCTCTACAGGCGATCAGCGTAACAACAGGTTTGTCTTTAAACAGTCTCTTTGCCTGCTCGCTCTGCATAAATCCTGTTACCGGGATCGATGGAGACAAAAACCAGATGGTATAGCCGAGGATGATCAGATCATAATCATCTTCCAGATCATCGATCGGTTCCACTTCGCAGCCGTTCATATAGATCGCTTCGGGAAATGCATCAAAAAATGGATAAAACGGCCATGGGTACGGGTATTTTGCAACAGGTTCTATCTTACGATAATCAACTTGCACTTCATCGCTAGCTTTTAATGGCTCCGTTGCAGAATTCACCATGTTTTTCAACTGCCCACTCTGCGAATAATAAAGTACTAAAACTCTTTTCATAGCCACCCATAAATCTACCGTAAATTAAGAAAATATTTTACCCTATATGCCCATAAAAAATAATAAGTAATGTTCTATTGGATCAACATCCTTTTCAGGATTTTAAGAGGACAACTCCAATATAATGGCCGTTATTAATATGCTCGAAGGAAACCTATGTTTGATACCGATAAACTCAGTTCACTAGACGCTTTAATGGAAGCACAAAAGATTGCACATGCTCCCATAATCTTCCAAGTTGCCAACCTTCTTCGTGATTGGGGAATTCTCAAACTGCTCCACGAAAACAAGAAAACAGGTATGACTGTCGAAGAGCTGATGGCTGCTACTGACATCAGTGAATACGGTATCTAAGTACTATGTGAATCAGGTTTCAGCATGGGTGCGATGAAACTTGAAGATAACCGTTACTTCATCACACGTATCGGTTTTTTCCTCGCTTATGATGAGATGACAAATGCGAACTTCAACTACACTCGAGATGTCAACTACTTTGGGATCAATGAACTGGGTGACTCCATTAAAGAAAATCGTCCAGCCGGTCTGCAAAAGTTTTTTAACAAAGATTGGGAGACGATCTACCCTTACCTGACAGAGCTTCCTGAAAAGACAAGAGAGAGCTGGTTTGGTTATGACCACTTCTACTCAGACTCAGCCTTTAAGACCTTGGTCGATCTGATGGCAGAACGTAAACCAAAAAAGATCCTCGATATCGGCGGGAACACGGGTAAGTGGGCCATCGCGATCACCTCAGCCTCAGAAGAGACCAATGTCACCATCTGTGACCATCCTCTGCAGATACAAACTGCCTTCCAAAACGCTGAGGAAGCCGGTGTAAAAGATAGAGTACATGGTGAGGTTATGGACCTGCTTGACCACTCAATACCTTTTCCAAAAGATTTTGATGTCGTCTGGATGAGTCAATTTTTAGACTGCTTTCCACCCGAAGATATCATCGCCATCTTGCAGCGTGCAAAAGAGGCCTTGAGCGAAGATGGGCGTATCCATATCATCGAGCCGTATTGGGACCGTCAACAACATGAGATCGGTGCCTACATCCTCATCAACTGTTCACCCTATTTTACTGCTTTAGCCAACGGTACGAGTAAGATGTACAGTGCTGAAGATATGCATAAATATATTGAAGCTGCCGGATTAGAAGTGGATGAAGAGATCGATAGATTAGGATTCGGTCATACAATGACCTCGTGTAAGAGAAAGAGTTAAAGAGAGAGCGCTCTCCCTTTAACTAAAAACTCTATAGATTATGCGTTTTGCTGCTCATTTATAAAGTTGCAAAGAGACTCAGCTGTAGCAAAAATCGTCTCAGCGTCTGCAATATTCGTCACCTTCACACCAAACTCTTTTTCAATGACCAGTGTCAATTCAATAGCATCTACAGAGTCAAGACCTAGACCATCATCGCCAAAAAGTGGATCAGTATCACCGATCTCACTTGCATCAATATCTTCCAGGTTTAAACCTTCAATGATCTTCTCTTTTAAAACGTCGGTAGTTACCATTTTGTACCCTATTATTTTTAATTGTTGTAGTTTAGCACAGCCTCGTTAAGTTAGTGTTTAATAGACTTTCCAAGCATTTTCGGAGACCTCTTTGTCCCGGTTTTCATAAAGCAGTTGTAGAAAGTAGTCGCGATAGACTTCGATGGCACCAAGAGATTTGAGATGATCTGTCGGTACTTGAGCATCTATAAAGGCATATCCCCACTCTTTCAACTTCTCTACCAAAACGGCAAAAGCAACTTTTGAGGCATCATTTTTTGTTGCGAACATCGATTCGCCGCAAAATACTGTCCCAACAGTAACACCATAAAGTCCACCCACCAATTCACCCTCATAATAGGCCTCGACTGAGTGCGCTCTGCCTAAAGCGTTTAAAACCGTCATGGCCTCTATAAGGTCAGGCTGCAGCCATGTTCCTTCTTGCCCCGGTCTATAGACACTCGAGCATCTTTTAAGTACTTCTTCGAATGCTGTGTCAAAACGTACTTCAAAATGTTTCATACGTTTTTGGAGTGACTTGCGAAGTTTAAAATCTTCAAGATGTAAAATAAGACGAGGGTCCGGTGACCACCAGAGAATAGGATCACCTTTGGCATACCAGGGGAAAATCCCCTCTCTATAAGCCAGATAGAGTCGTGATGGGCTTAGGTCACCGCCATAAGCAACGATCCCGTCCTCATTCGCTTCGTTGGGATGAGGAAAACTAAGATTATAATCGAGCTGTTTGATCATTCACTGAAGTCAAACGTCAAAGAGTCATCATAATCAACCCTAACCTTACCACCATGTTTAAGCGAACCAAACAGTATCTCATCGGTAAGTCTGTCTTTGATCTTCTCTTGAATCACACGTGCAAGCGGACGGGCACCCATTGCGATGTCATACCCCATCTCAGCTAAGTAACCGCGTGCTCTTTCACTGATCTCTACAACCACTTTTTTCTTGGAGAGCTGCGCATTAAGTTCAGCAATAAACTTGCCAACGATCTCTTCCACCACTTCGATCTCAAGCGGCACAAACTCAATAACCGCATCAAGTCTATTTCTAAACTCCGGTGTAAAGAAGGCTTTGAGTTCTTCACCGCGAGAGAGTGCCTGATCAGCCTTAAAGCCCATAACACTTGCTGCTTGTGCCCCAACATTAGAGGTCATGATCAAGACCACATTTTTAAAGTTGGCCTTGTACCCATTGTTGTCCGTTAAGGTTGCATTGTCCATCACCTGAAGCAAGATGTTGACCAGGTCAGGGTGTGCTTTTTCAATCTCATCAAGAAGCAGCACTGTATATGGATGTTTGCGAATGGCTTCAGTAAGCAGACCACCTTGTTCATACCCCACATAACCAGGAGGCGCACCGACTAGGCGAGAGAGAGCATGTTTCTCCATATACTCACTCATGTCAAAGCGCTCAAAGTGGATACCCATCTCATCCGCTAATGATTTTGCCAGTTCGGTCTTACCGACACCTGTCGGTCCAGAAAAGAGGAATGAACCGATTGGTTTTTCACCGGCATTCAGCCCGGCACGTGAACGTTTGATGGCAAGCGCCACCTTCTCAACCGCTAAGTCCTGACCGATAACACGTTTTTTAAGATCTGCTTCGAGAGTCTCAAGTCTCGTTGTGTCATCTTCTGTCATACGTGATGTCGGTACACCGGTGATCTTAGAGATCACTTTCTCAATGTCGTGCGGTGTCACAGTTTGGCGTTTTTTCTTACTCAGATGAAACGAGGCCCCCGCTTCATCAATAAGGTCAATAGCAACATCCGGTAAAAACCGATCGCTGATGTACTTTTTAGAGAGTTCTACTGCCGCTACGAGTGCTTTGTCCGTGTACTTAATGCCATGGTGTTCTTCATATTTAGAACGCAGACCTTTTAATATAAGGACACTGTCTTTGAGTGATGGTTCATCCACATCAATACGGGCAAAACGACGACTGAGTGCACGATCTTTTTCAAAGGCATTTCTATGCTCAGCAAAGGTTGTTGCACCCATACATTTAAGTTCGCCCGAGGCAAGCGCAGGTTTGAGTTGGTTGGAAGCATCCATACTGCCGCCACTGACCGCACCGGCACCTACAAGAGTGTGGATCTCATCGATGAATAGAATGGCATCTTTACTCACCTTCAGCTCATCGATCACACCCTTAAGACGTTTCTCAAAATCCCCGCGGTATTTTGTTCCCGCAAGCATGGCAGAAAGGTCAAGCGCAAAGATCGGAGCAGCATGCAAGATCGCAGGTACATCATCTTCACTGATACGCAGTGCCAGACCTTCAGCAATAGCCGTCTTACCGACACCCGGTTCACCGACAAGCAGCGGATTGTTTTTCTTACGACGGCAGAGCGTCTGAACAACACGTTCGATCTCATCTTTACGACCGATCACTGGGTCGATCTTGCCCTCTTTAGCCTTCTCGACTAAGTTGATCGTGTATTTGTCGAGATAACTCTCTGTCTCATCACCTGTTGTCGTAGCCGTATCAACATCTTGATGTGAGATCACCTCTAAAACATCCACACGTGAGATCTCCTGGTCTTGTAAAAGAGCAATGGCAAAGGTGTGCTCTTCTTCAAACACAGCCGCCATCAGGTCACCCACTTCGGCCTGCTCTTTTTGCGCACTTTGAATATGCTTGATCATTTTGTCGATCATACGCGAAAGGGCTACCGTCTCAAAGGGCTCTTGGTTGACATCTTCCGGAAGAGATTGCATCGTCTCACTCAGATAGGTTGCTACCGCCTCTCGCATTGTCTCAACATCACCACCACACTCTTTAATAATAGCAATACCGTCTTTTGAACCCAATAAGGCAAAAAACACATGTTCAATAGTCAGATATTCGTGACGCTGATCTTTTGCATAGATAAGCGCTTTTTGGAAAATACTGTTTAATTCTGCACTGATCATCTTACGCCTCCTCCATTGTTGCTTTAAGCGGAAAACCCTGTTCACGAGAAAGTTTACTCACCTGCATTACCTTCGTCTCAGCGACCTCACAAGTAAAGACCCCGCAAATACCACGATCTTTTTTATGAACATCCAGCATGATCTGTTCAGCCTCTTGATAGTTTTTATGAAAGATGTTCATCAATACATCGATCACAAAGTCCATTGAAGTGTAATCGTCATTTAGCAAGTAGACAAGATATTGTTTAGGCTCTCTAACGGATAGTTCACCCTCTAATTCATGTTTAGTACTCAAAAATTTTCCTAATTTTATAGATATAGAGAATGTATCAATGTTTGGGTATTGTTTTGCTTAAAGGGTACGATTAGCTTGGATTTTTGAGGATTCCAAGCTAACTATAAATTGATGTTTCAACAATGATAGATATCTACATATTCACCTCATAATATAGCTATAGTTTCATTGTATTGAACATGAGTTCCCTCTAAATTAAAACCATGATTTACCGAACTTTTACGATGTGGCATTTAGTGCCACCCTGCATTGAGCTTTAGCTCTTTATTTTCTCTGTCACGTCAGAGATGAGAACCGTAAAGTAAAAGCCAACTGCTTGGCTTTTATAGGTTCGGAAACAAAGTCGATGTACAAAGTACCGACGGCGTAGACCTTATAAAAAGAGAGACACTTTGACATTTTATACTTCCTAGTATCTTTAAGAGTGATAGGCTCAACTTTTTCTTTCTGCCTTGCCAGAAAGCAAACCTTGATGAAAAAGAAAGAGACGCTGTTCTTTAGACGTTGATATTCAATCTCTAAAGTAGTAATC
>JAUWLG010000169.1 GCA_030613795.1 Helicobacteraceae bacterium | reverse complement strand
GACATCTCTATGGAAATACCAAAAGGCAAGACAGTTGCGTTACTAGGTTCGAGCGGTAGCGGTAAAAGTACGTTGGCGCAGATTATTCTTGGGCTTTATGCCAATGAAAAAGGCACGGTCTATGTTGATGACATTCCTATCGATGAGATAGGGCTGGACCAACTCAGAGAAAATATTGCTTTAGTATTACAGTCTCCGCGTATGTTTAACGATACACTTCGACAGAACCTTACTTTAGGACGAGAGGTAGAAGACAGAGCTCTTTATCGTGCTTTGAGTATTGCCCAGTTTGATACCGTATTAGATAAACTCGACAAGGGACTAGAGACAATGATAGGTAAAGAAGGTGTTCGGCTTTCTGGTGGAGAACGTCAGCGCCTGGCGATAGCAAGGATGCTTGTACACCGACCAAATGTTGTCATCCTGGATGAGTCCACTTCGGCACTGGATGTTCATACTGAGAAAAACCTCTTTACATCGCTATGTAACTTCTTAGAAGGTAAAAGTATGTTGATCATCGCCCACCGACTCAGCAGTGTGGAACATGCGGATTATATCTATGTAATGCATGAAGGGCGCATCGTAGAATCAGGTGCACCCAAAGAACTTCTACTTCAAGAAGGACATTACCACCAATTTGTTAAAGAGCAGCGATGACCTCCTCATTTGTTGCGATGAAGGGTTTTTCCAACCCCCATTTTCAAACGATCCTGCCATCGCTTTTGAACAGAAGAAAAAAAGCCCATTTTATTCACCAGCGTTTAGAACTTGATGATGGCGACTTCCTGGACTTGGCTTGGACACAGTTACCAAGTGTGGACAGTCGCCCTGTTATCATCATCTTCCACGGACTTGAAGGCTCTGTGTATTCTTCTTATGCCTTTAGGATGATGGAGGCACTGGACAAAAAAGGGTTCAACTCTGTGGTGATGCACTTTCGCGGCTGTTTCAGTGAACAAAACCGTTTAGCCCGTGCGTATCATAGCGGTGAGACAGGTGATGCAGACTTTTTTCTTAAACATCTTGTCTCTCACTATCCAAATCGACCTATTGGTGCTATTGGCTACTCTCTAGGCGGTAATATGTTGATGAAACTTCAAGGCGAATTAGGGGAAGTGTCACCACTTTTTGCTGCTGTGAGTGTCTCTGCACCCCTTAGGTTGGAGAAGACAGCAGACCATATCAACAGCGGGGCTTCACGTTTTTATCAAAAGGTATTGATGGACTCTCTTAAAGAGAGCCTGCTTGAAAAATTTGAGCAGCACGATTATGAGAAGATCATTGGACTGAAAAAAGAGGATGTCCCCACATTAAAGAGCTTTTGGGAGTATGATGATCTCTTTACAGGCCCTATACATGGTTTTCAGAATGCAAAAGATTATTATGCCCGCTCAAGTGCACAGCAGTACATCCAACGTATCACAAAACCGACATTGATCATTCATGCAAAAGATGACCCTTTTATGCCCATAAGTGTATTGCCAGACGAAGAGACTTTGCCGACAAATGTTGCACTGGAAGTGAGTAATCATGGCGGCCATGTCGGCTTTCTAGGCGGGACACTTTTTAAACCGCACTATTGGCTGGAAGAGCGTATAGTAAGCTTTTTCGAGACAAATCTTGCATTATAAGAAGTCTATCAATTAATAATGTTTATAATAGTTGTAAGAAGCGATAGATCATATCGATTAAGGGTGTTTTTGATATCCATATAAAGTTATTAGAGGTGCCTTTTATTAATTGTATATTTATTTAACATAATGATGTTTATATTAAAAGGATACTTTTGAAGTATATTTATCCACTGGTCATTCTAGTACTTTCAGTTGTGTTTATAATGGTAGAAGGCAACCTTTTTCAACGTACTATTGATGTTAACTACTTTGGTCTAGCAGTTTATGGAAGTATCACGTTCATTATGATGTTAGCACTGTTTATTGTGCAGAAAATCATTGATATTAAAGAGGTCTACTACTATCTTCTGGCTGGTTTTAGTTTTGTCTATATATCACTCTTTACTGGTACGATGGAACACATATATACTTATCCTGTTTCAGAAGTCAATATTTTAGAAGACCTTTTCCGTCTAGTCGGTTTTGGTTTTGTGATCGCCGCGATTATAAAATGGATCAAACATGATGAAGAGATTAAAGTAAAGCTGCTTGAATTGGCCAGCATTGATGATCTTACCGGCATTATGAACCGTCGTGTTTTTGACATCGAATTTAAACGCGATTTTGCCAATGCCAAACGTTACAATAAAGCACTTTCTCTTGTAACAATAGACCTCGACAACTTCAAGGCTATTAATGACAAACATGGCCATTTCTTTGGTGATCTGGTTTTAAAGATGTTTGCTAAAGAGGTTACTTCTCTTTTACGTGAAGGCGATATTTTCAGTCGGTGGGGCGGGGATGAGTTTTGTCTTATTTTACCTGAGACCAGTGGTGTCAATGCGATGAAAGTAGCGGAGAAAATACGTTTTGCTGTGAAAAATATCCATGTCAAGACAGATAAATCACCTATCTACTTTACCGTTAGTCTGGGTGTAACTGAATTTCATAATGACGATAAAGACGCGATGATAATGATAGACCGTGCAGATAAAGCACTTTATGATGCCAAAGAAGCCGGTCGCGATAAAACGGTACCGCGTTAATGCTCCACCAAGACCTTCTTGGTAGAGCAACTTCTCTAAAATACGTTGACGTTTCTAAACTCTGCGATCTCTGCTTCAACCATCTCATCGATCATAATAGTATAGATCTCTTCAAGAAGATTTGCGGACATGCCTAAGGTCAATGCCTTGTGACGTACTTTTGCAATGATCTCATTAATACGTTCGGGTGCCTTGACTTCGTCAACGGTGTTTTTGAACTGTGCTGCCTGCTTGATATAACTGTTGCGCGCACCGATCAACTCAACGATCTGATCATCAAGAGTATCGATCTCTGTACGCACTTCTTCTAATGTTTTACATTCTTTTAAGTCCATAATAATTACCTTCTATATAGTTACACTATTATAGTGTTTATGGGTAAATGACAGTAAAGAGATACTCTATAAATTCATCTGTTTAATAATAGCCCCACTTGGTTGAAGCTAAGAGGTTTACTGCTTATGATTTGGGTGACGATATTGTATATTCTGAATATGGAGTCGCTCTAATCCTGATCGAAAAGCCCGCTCTTTAAAATCAACCCAGTTTTTCTGTTTCTGCTCACTCCAACCTATCTCTGCCAGTGAAAAGATCCTCGGCCATGCCAGATAATCGGCAATGTTTTCAGTCAATGCAGTCTCACTCCATAAACAGCCGTGTACCCCTTGAATGAAGTGTGCCTCTTTTGAGCTGGATATTTTAGCTAATGGCTCATAGTTGTAGGCTTCTTTGGTATCGGTAGGGCCTGCCCATGTGTGACCAAATTCGTTTTTACCTTTGATATACTGCTGGTCAAAATAGAGATACTGTGCCGGTGACATGATGACCTTATGGCGGTTCTTGGCCGCTCTGATGCCGGCACCATTACCTCGCCATGCCATGATGATGGTATCGTCACGCAGTGCATTGTTATGTTTTCTTACCTCTTGCCAGGCGATCATATTTCGGTTATGTTTCGCTAATATCTTGTCCATTTTGGTAAAGAAATATACTTGTACCTCTTGCATGTTTTTAAGATGCTCTTTTTGCATCAATTTAGCAACTGCAGGTGACTTCTGCCATGCACCTTTTGGTATCTCATCACCACCGAGATGGATGTATTCAAAAGGAAAGAGAGCCGTTACCTCTTTGATAACATCTTCTAGAAAGATATAGGTACTGTCCAGACCTGCATCTATGGTGTTGTTGCTGACTTTTTGAACTGAGGTGTAATTGCTTTTATCGTTAGGATCTTGTAAGAGTTCAGGATAGGCTACAACAGCCGCTTTGGCATGAGCAGGAATATCGATCTCTGGTAGGACATGAACACTTCGCTTTTTAGCGTAGGCAACGATCTCTCTAATATCGTCTTGGGTGTAATACCCCTCTTGCATTTTATCTTTAGGACCACGCATCGCAGGGTAGAGAGAAAAAGGCAACTTTGTCCCAGGCCCGCGTTTAGCTCCTACTTGGGTAAGAAGAGGGTACTTCTTAATCTCGATCCGCCACCCTTCGTCATCTGTCAGGTGCCAGTGGAAGACGTTGAGTTTATGTTGTGCCATACGATCAATAAACATTTTGACATAAGCAACTGAAAAAAAGTTACGTGAGCTG
>JAUWLG010000302.1 GCA_030613795.1 Helicobacteraceae bacterium | reverse complement strand
ACGAGCGCTGACGGGCAAGGCAAAGGCGGCTAAAGAACAGGTCGCTTTTATGGTGCAGCGGCTTTTAGGGATAAAAAAAGAGATAAGACCCTTGGATATCTCGGATGCGATAGCAGTGGCGATCACCCATTCACAACGGGTCAAACTTGAGAAGAAGTAGAGTTAAAAGTGTTTATTAGACTTTTTCTTCTAATTCTGATGAGTATACATCTATTTGCAGAGGTTAAAGAGAAGGGGGTGGTATTTCGAGCGGTTGGCAATGAACCGGGATGGGTATTGGAGATCACCTCCGATAAAAAAGTACTGTTTCTGACAAACGATGGAGAGGACAAAACATATTTTGAAGTAACAGAGAAGTTCTCTGATCATAGTTCGACAGAATATAAGATGAGATCAGAAAATAATCTGCTGTATATTCGTATTGAAAACAGACGGTGTCAGAATACGATGGTCGATAGGGTTTATGAATCTACTGTCTACATAAATTTTGATGGGGTCAATATGAAGGGGTGCGGCAAAGCGCTTTTTTGATTTTGGCTGTTTGACCTATAGAATCTTCAATCTAACATAGTATAATTATCAACATACAGAGCTAAAAGAGATATAAAAATGAAAATATATATATTAACTCCCCTATTTTTGTTGATTGCGGGTTGTTCGCACTTTAGTGTCAGTACAGCTCACTGTGATGACATCATGCGTAACGATCCAAATATGCAGAATATTCCTCAAGAGTGTCGTGATTATAAAGAAGAGGATGCTGACAAGTCGACTTATCCTCCTGGTCAAAGACCTATTGAAGTCGATAAAGATTTTCTGATCGGAAAATAGATAATGAGACCACTGAATAATAGTCATATACAGTGGTTTTATCATTGAACTACCCTGTCACGATCCATAAGCTTTTTAGTTCTCCCAAACACAAATACTTTACCCACCCAAAGTTTGAGGTGGGAGATGCCCCAACAATTGCCCATCAAAAACTTTATCTCAAAACAGACAGAGGTATAGAAGGTGACCGTTTTGAAACGGGGCGTTACCCTATTACTTTTTTCTCTCTAGAGGTTGCTCAGGAGATGGAAAAAGAGTTGGCTTGCAACATCGATATAGAAGATTTCCGCCGTAACATCATCATCTCCGGTGTCAACCTTTGTGAGTTGATCGGCAAGCGTTTTAGTGTTGGTGGAGTGAGCTTTGAAGGCATCGCCCACTGCAACCCCTGCACATGGATGAATGCCGTGATAGGCAAGGGTGCTTATGGGTTGATGAAGGGGCGTGGCGGGCTCCGTGCAAAGGTGATAGAAGGCGGTGATATCGCACTTGGAGAGACAACGCTCGAAAGCGATACAATACTAACTAAAGATGCGATAACACCAATGATAATTAGTCGACTTCCTAAAGGATAGAAAATGAGACCAGACGATAGATTTTATGGGATAAATGATGACTTTCGTGCCCCTTATGCACGCGACCGTGACCGGGTTATTCACTCAGGAAGTTTTAGAAAGCTAGAGTATAAGACACAAGTCTTTTTGAACCAAGAGGGTGACTTTTTTCGTACCCGTCTGACGCACTCTTTAGAGGTCTCACAGATCGCCCGTTCTATCTCTTCGCAGTTAGGGTTAGAAGAGTCTCTAGCAGAGGCAATAGCACTCTCCCACGACATGGGGCACACACCTTTTGGTCACGTGGGTGGTGACACGCTCGATGAGTGTCTAAAAGAGGACGGATTTACTAATGGCTTTGAGCATAACTATCAAAGTTTTAGAGTCGTTACAAAATTAGAGAAGCGTTATAAACCTTTTTTGGGATTGAACTTGACCTTTGCCACACTCGAAGGTATTTTAAAACACTCTTACCCTTACAAAAAGTCTTTTCTCCCTAAAAATATCCATGAGCAGTTCAACTTGGATACCCACCCTTCTATTGAGGCGATGGTCGTTGACAGAGCAGATGAGATCGCTTATATGACCCATGACATTGATGATGGTGTGAACTCTGGACTTATCAGTTTTGAGGAACTTAAAGAGAACAAGATCATTCAAGATGTATTGGCCTTAGTAGCTGAAGAGGGTGTAACGTTTGACGATGGCGATGAGATGTTCCGTTATCGTTTCAGCTCTCATCTTATCAACTATCTTGTCTACGCCTTGCTCGAAAACTCCAAAGACAAGGTAGACAACTCCAAAGTGCTTGCCGGAGTTATTGACTCTAAAACTGAGCTGCCTATCGGTTTCACAAAAGAGTTGGAGACAGAGATAAAAAAACTCAAAAAACTTCTTTTCCAAAAGCTCTATCAACACAAACAGATCATGCGTAAGATGTATGCAGGAAAGCAGGCTATTAAAGGTCTATACAGTGCCATGATGGAAGAAGAAAAAATCCTTCCGGCTTATTATTTGGAACAGATCGAAACACGAAACAAACACCGTGTTATAGCTGATTATATCGCTTCACTGAGCGATCGTTATGCGCTCAGTCTTTACAATGAACTCTATGGTAGAATTTGAGATATTAAAGGGATAGATGGATGAAACAGTATTTAGATCTTTGTAACAAAATAATCGATGAAGGTACGTGGATTAAAAATGAGCGTACCGGTA
>JAUWLG010000067.1 GCA_030613795.1 Helicobacteraceae bacterium | reverse complement strand
AATAGTTTTCGAGAAAAAAAGAGAGACGCTGTTCTTTAGACGTTGATACTTTATCTCTGAAGCAGTCAGGAGTTGTTCTTTAACCTTATACGGCTCACGCACGCACTGCTGAGAGAATATTTGAATAGGGATAAAAGCGTTAGCTTTTACATTAATCGATGCGTTACCTCTTAGCTCTTTTCGAAGCATCTGCAGAGTCGACTGAAGGGAGAGAGGGAGCGTTAAAAAAATCACTTTGTTTCATATAATAAAGATGTCGAAAGACAACAACAAAAAAAGAAGAGAATACTTTAGTATATCGAGCTTTGTTTTAGACCAATTTATTGAGTCTGTCGTTCAGTCAGATAGCTAGACTAAAAACTTGAGTGGCAACTGGATCAGCTTTGACTAGATTGAATTTGTGAGATGGGGTTATGTTTAGCAGCTAAAGTTTCAGACAGAGCTTAACTCTGTCCTAACAAACTCTTCTATTTCTAGGAGGTTTTCATGTTCCATTCTATCGGAATCGATGTATCAAAGGCAACCCTTCAAGTCTATATTCCCATCAAAGATGAGAATATCAGTATTGATAACTCAATAAAAGCTATCAAGGCTTTATATTCCAAGTTGAAAAAATATTATAAAAAAGAGTCTAAAGACCTAGTCTTTGTGTTTGAACCTACGGGCACATACTCTTCTGTACTCAAGCACTTTTGTGCAGATAAAAATATCTCTGCCTTCATTGTCAATCCTCGACAGAGTGCCAACTTTGCCAAAGCTTTAGACAATCGTAGTAAAAGTGATATTATTGATGCTGAAATGCTTTCCAAGATGGCGATGATGGCTAAGAGTGATGAGATAGCTATTCCTATTATTGACGAAGTCCAAGAGACGTTAAGAGAGATGCTTACACTCTACAAACTGCTTCAAAAGCAGCGCACTGCTCTTTCCAATCATCTTGAAGCATTAGAAGCTAAAAAACGTATTACTCTTATTACTAAGAAAATAGCTAAAGAAGTCAAACGCATGAAGGAACAGGAGGAGCAATTAGTTGATGAGATGCTGGAGTTGATCAACGCTGATGACAAACTCTCTCGTGATCTTAAGAACATCACCTCTTTCGTTGGCGTTGGAAACCTTGCTGGTATTGCTCTTTTACACTTGTTCATCTCTTACCCCCATGCTAACAGACAACAAATATCTGCATTAAGTGGATTAGACCCTATTGAGACTACTTCTGGAACATCACTGAATAGACGTTCCAGAATCTCTAAACGAGGAAACTCAATCTACAGAAGTATTCTCTTTATGCCTGTATTGGTCAGTACCCGTCTAAACCCACATATGAAAGCTTTTTATGATCGACTAAAAGCAAATAATAAACATTCGACTGTTGCACATATTGCTGTCATGCGAAAAATGATCTTGATCACCCATTCACTCTACAAAACCAACCAGATATTTGACAGTAAACTCTATGAAAAAAGAGTAGCTTGGTATAAGGAAAAAAATGAAAACATTACTTGATTTTAGCTTTCTTTAATGTGGCAACTGAACGTAGTGAGTTAGGGATTTTTAGGGAAGAAACGACTGAAGTGAAAGTAGTCGGTAGCTACCGACCTCGAAGCCGATTCGAGAGGTTTTTTTGTTTCTTTTTTTTCCGGAGTAAAAAAAAGAAACGTATTGATGTGGCTACACTAATTAGGACACAAAAAGATATACTTTTTGAATAATAAGAGGTGAGAGATATGGGAAAGAACAATTCAGCATTTAGTGAAGAGTTTAAAGAGTCAGCGATGCAGTTAGCGTTGAATAGTGATCAGTCAGTATCACAAGTAGCAAGGGAGCTTGGTATCAGTATTGGTACTTTACACAACTGGTTATATAAACGCAGACTCAAAGAGAGTGAAGAACAGGTTCCTAAGGTAAAAGAGAGCCTTGAAGATGAGAACAAGCGGCTTCGTAAAGAGCTGGCAAGAGTCAAAGAAGAACGAGAGATCTTAAAAAAGGCGACAGCGTACTTTTCAAACGCAGCTCACTAAAGTACGCTTGGATCAAAGAGCATAGAAACAGTTTTAAGATAGCAATGATGTGCAAGGTCTTGGATGTTACACGCAGCAGTTATTATCACTGGATGCAGAGTGAATATCCTAAAGAAGATATAGCCCTTGATAAACTGATTCAAGAGACGTTCCTAACATCGCGTCAGACCTATGGCACCAGACGGCTCAAGAAGCAATTACTTAAGGATCATGGTCTAGTTTTATCAAGACGTCGTATTGCTAAAGTGATGAAAAGGCTTAGTCTAAATACACGTGCTAGACGTAAGTTCAGAGTATCGACAACCAATTCAAATCATAATTATCAGATCGCTCCAAACAGATTAGATCAATACTTTATTACAACCCGACCAGACGAGGTCTATGTAGGTGATATCACCTATATCCCAACAAAGCAGGGATGGCTATATCTAGCCACAGTCATCGACCTATACTCAAGAAAAGTAGTTGGTTGGTCTATGGATGAGAGAATGACGTCAACCTTAGTCAATGATGCGTTATCGATGGCTATTCAAAGTCGTAGACCTATGCCTGGTCTTATCTCCCATACAGACAGAGGATCTCAATATGCAAGTGACTCTCATAAGGAGTTGCTAAAAGAACATGGGATACTTCAGAGTATGAGTCGTAAAGGCAATTGCTATGACAACGCTGTCGCTGAGAGCTTCTTTCACTCATTGAAAACGGAACTTACTCACCACATCAAATTCGAGACAAGGAGCCAAGCCAATCAAGCTATATTTGATTATATAGAAGTGTTTTACAATCGTAAGAGGTTGCACTCTACTAACAACTACATGTCACCTGTTGACTTTGAAAACCAGTTGTTACTTAATGATATGAGTGCTTAATTCTTTTCTTTTGTGTCCTATATAGGGTTGACACATCATAATCAAAAAAGTGTCAATTTTCAAAAAATATTAAAAGTATTAAAAGAAAAAGAATCAGTTATTTCGGCAGTGGTCTATCGCGACACCTTCACGCACTCCATCATCGATGACAATAGCCTCATCAAACCCCAAAACATCATAAAGCTTTTGAACAATAATAATACCGGCAAGGATTAGACTCTCACGTCCTACTCCAACGATCTCAGCCCTCTTCTCTTCACTCAATGCCATAAGCCCATCAAGTGCCTGCTGTGTACTGTCCAAAGAAAGTCTATAACCATTGATCTTATCAACGTCATAGTTTTGATAGTTCATCCCAAGCAGATATGCCGCCATTGTCGTCGGCGTGCCGGCAGTGGCGATAAAAGCTGTTGGTCTAGCCTCTTTGGCATAATAGTCGTCGATGAACGTCACAACGTCTTTAAATTGTTCCTCTAGATAGCTGTCAATATCTTCATGTCGATCACAGATCTGCGCAGTAGTAACAATACCAATCGAAAAACTTTTGCTCTGCATCTGACCATCTTTATAGAAGATGATCTCACTCGATCCGCCACCAACATCGATAAGCACAAAATGACGACTCTCGATTTTCAGGGCTTTTAGACGAGCTTCAACAGCGATCAATGTGTAGTAAGCTTCATCATCAGTGTTTATGATCTCAAATTCTACACCACTCTGCTCTTTTATCTTAGACATAACATCGTCAGCATTACTCGCCATTCGCATCGCTTGTGTTGTTACGGCTTTTACATCTTGAACAGTTAAATCGAGCACTTTGTCAGCCTCTTTAATCGCATTAATAACACGTGTAACGGCATCATCACTGATCAGGCCTGTCTCATGCATCTTATCTGCTGTTTTAACTATTCGTTCAAAACTGCGATTGAATTGCTTAGTTTGACAGTCATATTCGATACAACGGAAACTGTTTGATCCTAAATCAATTGCGATCATTATCAAGCCTTATAGGAAGTCGATGGCAAAGCCATCTGGAAAGAAGTAGTTCTAACGAAACGCGTTACTTAAATAGCCATTGTCATGCAGGGTCTTAACGATCTCTTTTTGGTGTTCTTCACCCTTCGTCTCAAGATGAATGGTCACATTTGCATCACCATAATCGAGATCGGCAGAGGTACGATCATAAGCGATATGGACGATATTGGTATTAAGATCTCTTAAGAGTTCTGTTAAGAACATCAACGATCCTGGTTTGTCCACCATGGTTACCGTGAGTTTCAACTTACGATGTGACTTAATAAGGCCTTTTTCGATAATCACTGAAAGCAGCGTCACATCGACATTACCGCCGCTAATCACAACTGCTACTTTCTTACCCGTTAGATGAGGCAGTTTTTTATGTAGAAGAGCCGCGACACCGACAGCACCGGCACCCTCAACCACAAGTTTCTGCTTCTCTAAAAGAAAGAGTATGGCACTTGCGATCTCGTTGTCATCAACCATGATAAATCTATCGACACTCTCAAGCATATAACCGAGTGTTATTGGTGAACAATCCCTTACAGCGATCCCGTCAGCAATAGTACGTACAGAGATTGAGTCGATCGGTGTTTTGGCATCAAAAGAGTTTTTAAGCGCCGGAGCACCAGTTGCACTGACACCGATCACCTCGATCTTAGGATTGATCCCTTTAATAGCCGCAGCCACACCGGAGATAAGACCGCCGCCGCCGACAGGAACAATAACAGCATCAAGGTCGTCTGCTTGTTCCAAGATTTCTAAAGCAACAGTTCCCTGTCCTGCGATGACCTCGTCATCCTCAAACGGATGGACAAAAACAAGTCCTTTTTCTTCACCATACGTTGTTGCGTAAGCATAGGCCTCATCATAATTACTGCCCGCCAAGATCACGTCTGCACCGAAATGACGTACACCATTGACCTTTGTTAATGGTGTCGAATCAGGCATAATAATAACCGCTTTTATGCCAAAAAGCTGTGCCGAATAAGCAACACCTTGTGCATGATTTCCTGCACTGGCCGCAACAACACCTTGCGCACGTTCATCATCAGTAAGTGAAGCGATCTTGTTATAAGCGCCACGTAGCTTGAAGGCACCTGTCATCTGCAGGTTCTCTTTTTTCAAAAAGACCTCTACCCCGCTCTCACCGCTCAAAAACGGCGCATACGAAAAGGGTGTATGAACAACAACATCTTTAATACGTTTATGGGCTCTCTGGATTTTCTCTAATGGAAACAATTTTTATCCTAACAGTTTACGGTGTTCGACCATAGAACAGTGGTTTTGTACTACTTGCATTCCGGCATCTTCTGCTTTTTGTGCTGCAGCATTGTTAACTATCCCTATTTGTGACCAGAACACTTTAACATCACCACGAGCAATCGCTGCATCAGCAATAGGGTCAAGTGCGGCCGGTTTACGGAAGATGTTGATCATGTCAACTTGTCCGGGGACATCTGCCAAAGAGGTATACACTTTTTCACCCAAAATAGCTTGGTCGTCTTTAGGGTAAACAGGAATGATCTTGTAGCCAACACTTTGTAAATAACGCGCTACTTTGTTACTGTCTTTACTCTCATCCGGAGAGAGACCAAGTACAGCAATGGTTTTTACACTTTCTAAAATCGCTTTCATTTGATCATCGTTAGCATTAATTGTGGGAAATTCACATTCCATAACAGACTCCTATAATGTATATTTATACGCGATTATACCATTTTCTCTTGCCCAATTCTATAGAGTGCAAAATCATATTTAATAGGGTCTGTTTTGTCAAAGGTCTTTAGTGTCTGTGTCAACTCTAAGGCTGCTTCAAGATCGTATGTTTTTCGTGTTAGCAGGCCTAACTTTTTTGAGACATTAAAGGTATGTGTGTCGAGTGGCATAATAAGATCTTTTTTATCGACCTTATTCCAAAGCCCCATGTCAATATTGTCTTTTCGTACCATCCAACGCAGGTACATCATCCAGCGTTTCATTGCTGAATTACCCTTTGTTTTTATTATTGGCTTTCCTACCAAGAAGTTATAGCCTCTACTCTCATAGGTATTGACTTCTTGCATCGCAGTAATGGTGTTGTTTAACCCTGATATGACACTCTGCTCTTTTTTATAACCTTCATAAAAAATAGTTTCTAATGCATCTCTATTTTGAAGTCGGCGCAGTGTTTTAAATATCTCTATCACATCTTGCGCATTTTGAAAGCGATAATAATAGCCGGAGAGAGCTTTTTCTATCTCAATTTCAGAACTATACAGAAGAGAGAAGTCGAGTGAATAGAGAAATTTTATGATGCTGTCTGCTCTGCCATAGCCAAACAGTGCACAGAGAAGTGCTATATACTCATCATTATGTTCTCGAGCAGGCATAATAGGATCTGGACGGGAGAGGTGGAGCTCATCGAGGCTATTTCGTTTAGCGACTTCTGCGTCTAATCGAGTTTTGATAGCCTCAAGTTTTTTAGTCATTATAGATGCCCTAAAGTTTAAACGATTCACCCAAGTAGTGTTTACGCACATCTTCGTTTTGTCCGATCTCTTCACTGGTACCTGAAGCAAGAAGAGAACCGCTTTTAATAACATAGGCCCTATCACAGACATCGAGTGTCTCACGAACATTGTGGTCGGTGATCAAAACACCGATGTCATACTGCACTAGTTGATGAATAACCTCTTGGATGTCATTGACAGCAAGCGGGTCAACCCCGGCAAAAGGCTCATCCAGCAACAAAAAACGCGGTGAGTTTATGAGCGCACGGGCGATCTCTGCACGACGGCGTTCACCACCTGAAAGAGAGATACCCTTGCGGTAGCGGATCGGCTCAATATTGAACATATCCAGCAGCTCTTCTATACGTTCATACTGCGCTTTTTTTCCTTTGATGTTAACCTGAGCCGCAACCATCAGGTTCTCTTCTACCGTGAGGTCTTTAAAGATCGAAGCTTCTTGAGGAAGATAGCCAATTCCTTT
>JAUWLG010000113.1 GCA_030613795.1 Helicobacteraceae bacterium | reverse complement strand
TAGATAGTATCAACAGCGATGTTATAGAACTACGGCACCAACTTCATGAACATCCAGCGCTCTCTGCCCATGAAAAAGAGACGACTGCACTACTTAAAGCACTTTTAGAAAAAGCGGGGCTTAAGGTGACAACCTATAAAGATCATTATGGTCTTATCGCTGAGCTTATTGTTGATGATAAAAAGCCTTTTGTGGCGTTGCGGGCTGACATTGACGCCCTGCCTATCGAAGAACAGAGTGGTGCACCTTACGCTTCACGTACGCCAGGTATTATGCATGCCTGCGGCCACGATTCGCATACTGCTATTTTACTGGGCAGTGCACTCGCCATGGTGAAGGTCAAATCCCAGCTAACCAATAATGTTCGTTTTATCTTCCAACCGGCAGAAGAGATCACAGAGGGCGGAAGTTCTCAGATGATCGAAGACGGGGCCTTGGACAATGTCAAAGCTATTTTTGGACTGCATGCCTACCCTTACCTCAACACCGGGCAGATCGGGTATAAGTATGGGGGCATGCTTGCTTCTGCAGACACCTTTACCATCGAAGTATTTGGAAAAAGTTCACACGGTGCACGGCCGCATGAGGGGGTTGATGCTATTTTGGTCACCTCGATGGCTGTTAATTCACTTAACCACATCGTCTCTCGTCAGATCGATCCGCTGCATCCTGCCGTTATCTCACTGGGCACCATTGAGGGCGGTAAAGCTGCAAACATCATTTGCGACCATGTTAAACTGTGCGGGACGGTGCGTACCGTCAACCATGATGTGCGCCACTCCATTCCAGAGATGATGGAGATCTCGCTCAAAGGGATAAGCCGATCGATGCATGCCAACTATAACTTTGAGTATGAATTTGGCTCGCCTGAAGTGTGTAACGACAATACTATGGTCGATCTTCTTCGTGCAACAGCCGAAGGTATCATCGGAGCAGAAAACAGTGTCGATCTTATGGATCCGGGCATGGGCGGAGAAGACTTTGGACGTTACCTTGAAATCGTCCCCGGAGCTTTTTTTCGGCTAGGGACCTGTAACCCTGACAAAGGCACCTGTGTTTCACAACACAATGCCCGTTTTGATGTGGATGATGATGCCCTTGTTATCGGCATGAAGATCATGGCAGCCACTGCAATAAAGGCGATGGAAAATGCGTGACGTGATATCGCTTAAGATCACCAATACAGCTGATAGCAAACTGATCTATCATACCTTTACCTACCTCAAAGAGCGCCTTCCGGTCTCTAACCTCTCCCCGTTAGAAGAGGCACTGATGCAGCTCATCGAGAATGTCCTTGAACATGCTTATGAACGTAATTATGAGATCGACATCACCGTCAACTACTACATCTACAGCTGCCAGCTTAAGATCGATGTCGAAGACAGAGGTGCACCTTTTGACTTCAGTCGTTATCTCAGCGAGCCTATAGATCATAGTGCCGACCATAATAAAGGGTTCTATCGTATCTACGACCTGGTGGATCGTTTCTACTTTACATCACTGCCCAATGCCGGAAAACGCTTCACTTTGATACAGATGTTCGATAAATGTTTTGACATCAAGACCAACCAGGTCATCAGTGAAGAACTGCTTGACAAAACAGAGGTTATGCAACACCTTAGCGTTCGGGCATTTGCCAACGGTGATGGAGACAGTATTGCTAAACTGATCTATAAAAACTATGACTACACCTACTACAAACATCTCTTTTATGAACCGCAAGAGGTGCTCAAGGCAAATGAAAAGGGGGATGTCCACTCCGTCGTTGCACTCTATCGTAACGAGATCGTCGGCCATTTTGCCTTGGTACGCAACCCCTACTCCAACATCGCCGAGATCGCCGTGGCAACTGTTGATCCGCGATACAAAGGGATGGGGATCATGAACAAGATGTTCGATTTTCTTATCTTCGAAGCCCAGCGTTTAGGATACGACGCCATCTACGGTGAAGCGATCATGTTGCATCCATACAGCCAAAAAGCCAACATTACGCATGGGATGACCGAGTGTGCCATTGTGCTGGGGCAGGTCCCCTCAGAGACAGAGATCGAACACCGCATCCAAAATCCGCAACGCAGCGGTGTCCTTGTCGCCTACCTGCTCTTTAATAAACAACGTTGCCAACATGCCCACTCAAAAATATATGGAAAACAGATACAAAAGGTTTACGACGACATCTCCATCGAGATCTGCGACATGAAACCACCACACTGTGTGCGTGACGCCATTACCCACCGTATCAACGACCAACTTGGCCTTGGCTACATCCGCATCGAAGCTGTGATCGAAGAGAGAGAACTGATGGACATTCTTGCTGACCTGCAAAAAGAGCACTGCGATATGTTATATGCCGACATCAACCTACACCGAATTCAAAATATCGATAAGGTGATCTCTATACTTAATACCCATGGTTTCTTCTATAGCGGCGTGTTGTTTGCTTATTACGAGGGTGAAGACTATCTGCGTTTGCAGCGTAAAAACAGTAAAAGTGTGGATGAAGAGCAGTTGGTCTACTACTCAAAAAATGCACAGGAAATGAATGCATTTATTCGTGAAGATGAAGAGCGGATCAACGCACTTTAAAATAGGAAATAGGAAATAGGAAATAGGAAATAGGAAATAGGAAATAGGAAATAGGAAGATGGCAAAACCCATCTTAAACTATCTTTAGTGCACTCTAAAAATTCACTAACATAGCGAAGCATACTAACCTAAATTAATACGTCGTAATGACCTCTTTAAAGACGGCATAAAGTTTTTCGACTTCTTCTCGTGTCGTTCTCTCATTAGGTGCGTGAATCGTGTCATTACGTACCCCAAACTCAATTACATCGACACCACAAGGTGCGATGTAACGTGCATCAGATGTTCCACCGGCAGTCGAATGTTTTGGTTTAACACCTGTCACTTTTTCAATAGCCGCATCAATAGTACGAACGATCTTAGTGTTGGGGTCCGTCATAAACGGATACGCTGACTGATCAAGCTTAAGAGTGAAGTTCATCTCAGAAAAATACTTATGCACAAACTCTTCGATCTTTTTTTGATCTGTCTTGGTAGAGTTACGGACGTTAAACATCATCTTGAGTTTACCCGGAGTGACATTAGTCACCTCCATCCCAGCACGAATGTCCGTTACAACGAACTTACTCGGTGAAAAGTTCTCATCACCCTCATCCAAATCGACACCAGCCATATGGTGGAGGACCTGAGCCACTTTATGAATAGGGTTGATCGCTTTTTCAGGGTAAGCGGCATGTCCCTGCTTCCCATGTTTTTCGATCACACCATTGATAGAGCCGCGACGGCCTATTTTGATGGCATCACCAAAGACCTCTTCGCAAGTCGGTTCCGCCACGATGCAGGAGTCGGGCATCATATCTTTTTCTTCAAGGTACTTCAAAACCTCTAATGTACCATGTTTGGCCGGTCCCTCTTCGTCAGATGTAAGCAGAAGCGAAAGGGTTCCGTTAAACTCTTGTGTCTCTTTAACAGCTTGTAAAAAAGCTACAACACCTGACTTCATATCTTGGGTCCCGCGTCCGTAGATGTAACCATCTTTTTCAACGGCACCATAAGGGTCAACATCCCAGCCTTCACCAGCAGGGACAACATCAACATGCCCTGCAAAACAGAGGTGTTCACCCTCACCAAACTTCTTGTAGATAAAGAGGTTTTTCACCTCGTTTTTATCGATACGAACGGCAGTGAAATCATCCAGATAGTCGGTAATAAAATCAAGCAGACCACCATCATCAGGTGTCTCACTTTTGGCTTGAAGAATCTTTTTAAATAAAGGTATTAGTTCCAAGTCATCTCTCTAATAGTACGGGTTTTCATAAAAGACATAGTTACTATAATTACTCACTTCAAAATAGACTTTTTTCTCACCTCCGTCAACCTTGAAATTTTGATTCTCATCAAAAAATCCATAGCTGTAACGGTAGGCACGCTGTTGTCCATCTGCACGCCCAACGCCTGTTGTCATTTTATCAACCTGAATAAATCGCGTCACTAGTTTTTCTCCAGCATAAACATCCATTACACCGTTCGTTCCTGTCCAGTTTTGGATACCCCGACTCATCTGGTTCTGCTGCTCTTGTGTACAACCAACACTCAACAAGGCTAATGCCAAAAGTGTAAAAGCAAACATGTTCTTACGACTCAACATTTAGTACCTTGCTGCATTGTATTTTAATACTTATCATTGATCTCTCCATTCTTTATTATTTCATAATAGCGTAATATAAATAACTAACTATTTTTTTCCCAATCCAAGGCCGTTTTACAGATAAGTTCCAGATTATCATATTTGAACAATTTTGGCTGTTTACTTTTAAGCTCTGAATTTTTCAAACTGTCCCAAGCCTTAAGTATCTTACTATTGTCTGAGATCAAAAGGGCCGGATCACCTGCACGTTTAGACTCCTGATCAACTTTAAAGTCAACGCCACCAACATTTTTCATGGTCGAGATCACCTCTTTGACACTATAGCCTTGACCGTAGCCCACATTAAAAACATCACTCTCATTTTCAGCAAGATACTCCAAAGCCATGATATGAGCAAAAGCAAGGTCATCGACATGAATATAATCACGAATACAGGTACCGTCCGGCGTCTCATAGTCCTCACCAAATATAGCCATCTTCTCACGTTGTCCTGTTGCGGTCTGCGCTGCGACTTTGATAAGGTGGGTCGCATTAGGAAAACTCTGACCAATACGGTTTTGTATATCTGCGCCTGCCACATTAAAGTAGCGGAAGATAACGTACTTAAACGCGTCATTAGCAGCAGCAGTGTCTTGGATGACCTGCTCACTCATACGTTTACTCCAACCGTACGGGTTGATCGGATGAAGAGGACAATCCTCTTTAACCGGGATGTTCTCACTGCTTGGTTCGCCATACACAGCGGCTGTTGAAGAGAAGATCATCTTGCCAACATTGTAGTCGTTACACAACTTGATGATGTTAGTCGTATTGACCGTATTATTCATATAATATTTAAGCGGGTTCTCTACCGACTCCGGGACCACAATACTAGCCGCAAAATGGATAAGTGCATCAAATTGGTTGGCTTTAAAGATCGACTCGATCTTAGCGAAATCAGCCAGGTCAGCTTCGATAAAGTGCAACTGATTAGCTTTCTCAGCAGCCATCTCTTCCAAAGTGACAATCGTTTGATAACGACCCGTTGAAAGATTATCGATGATCGTTATATCATGATCAGTATTTTCAATTATCTGTTTGACCACATGCGAACCGATATAACCTGCTCCGCCTGTTACCAAGATATGCAATTTTGACATCTCTACCCTTCTACCTCTTAATATTG
>JAUWLG010000043.1 GCA_030613795.1 Helicobacteraceae bacterium | reverse complement strand
AAAAACTAGATTTAAAAACTCTGTGGCTTCTGTACAAGATATGGTTGACGCTCTTTATGCCAATGGATTTTTTGATGATTGCGAGAACAAATAGATGGCAGGTAGAAAAGTAGGGATTGTTGGAGCAGGGGCAGTAGGTGCTACTGCTGCTTATACACTGAGTATGATGGGAACATGTCATGAAGTCGTTCTTTTTGACATCGCACCGGGCGTTGCAAAAGGTAAAGCCATCGATATGGCTCAAGCTTCTTACTACGCACCTCAAGGTACCATCGTAACAGCTGCTGAAACTGCAAGTGATATCAAAGATTGTGATATCGTTGTTATTACGGCAGGCGTACCTAGAAAAGGTGACATGACAAGAGCAGACCTTCTGATGATCAATGCCAAGATCATGAAAGATGTTGTCACAAACATCAAAGAGAACTCACCTAACGCTATCATCATCTGTGTGTCAAACCCTTTAGACGTTATGACCTATGTTGTTAAGCAGATCACGGGTTGGGATAACAATAGAATCGTTGGATTAGCGGGTGCCTTAGATGGTTCACGTATGGCGTATCAGATCCAAAAGCTAACTGGTTACAGTGCTAGACAGACAGGTAGTCTAGTGATTGGTGATCATGGTGAAAACATGATCCCACTTCCTCAAAAGATCTCAGTAGGCGACATTCCATTGGCTGAATTGATCTCTGAAAGTGACATGGAAGGGATCATTGACAGAACTAAAAATGGTGGTGCTGAGATCGTTAAACACCTAGGTACATCTGGCTATTACGGTCCAGGACGTGCAATAGCACATATGGTTGAGGCTATTTTAAATGATAGTAAAACCATTGTCTCATCTTCTGTTATCTTAAACGGTGAATACGGTTACAAAGACGTAGCTGTTGGCGTTCCTGTCGTTTTAGGTGCTAATGGTGTTGAAAAGATCATAGAGATGGAGTTGGATGCAGAGACAAAAGAGAAATTTGCTCTTTCTGTTAGCTCTATACAAGATGGTATTGACATACTAAATGAAAACAACTTTTTTGAGGAGAAATAGATAATGGCAACACGTATAGAAAAAGATACAATGGGGGAGATTGAAGTACCTGTAGATGCTTACTGGGCAGCACAGACACAACGTTCTATTCAAAACTTTGCTATTGGTGAAGAGACTATGCCGTATGAGATCACTCGTGCATTCTCTTACCTTAAAAAGTCTGTTGCACTAGTCAACAGCGAACTGGGTAAACTAGACGCTGATAAAGCTAACGCAATTGCTCAAGCTGCTGATGACATGCTTGCGGGCAAACTAGACGGTAACTACCCTCTGGTTGTATGGCAGACAGGTTCAGGTACACAGTCAAACATGAACAACAATGAAGTGCTTGCTAACCGTGCTACTGAGATCCTTGGCGGTGACTTTCGTAAAGAGAAACTGGTTCACCCTAATGATGATGTAAACAAGTCACAATCTTCTAACGACACGTATCCAACTGCACTTCACGTTGCAGCGGTTATCGCTGTTGAAACACGTCTTCTCCCTGCAATCGCAAAACTAAAAGCGACCTTAGCTAATAAATCTGCTAAATTTGAGTCAATTGTTAAAATTGGTAGAACTCACTTGCAAGATGCAACACCAATTACTCTTGGTCAAGAGATCTCAGGTTGGGTTGAGATGCTTAGTAAGTGTGAAAAGATGGCTGTTCAGTCATTAGAGCCTGTTCGTGAACTTGCTCTAGGCGGAACAGCTGTTGGAACAGGTCTTAATGCTCACCCAGAACTAGGTGAAAGAGTTGCTAAGAAACTGTCTGAGCTTACTGGTCATGATTTTATCACTGCTCCAAATAAGTTTCATGCTTTAACTTCTCATGACGCTCTTGTGTACTCACATGGTGCTCTGAAAGCTCTTGCAGCAGATATGATGAAAATTGCAAATGATGTTAGATGGTTAGCATCAGGTCCACGTTGTGGTCTTGGTGAGATTGAGATTCCTGCTAATGAGCCAGGTTCTTCAATTATGCCAGGTAAGGTTAACCCAACTCAGGCAGAAGCTGTGACGATGGTTACTTGTCAGGTGTTTGGAAATGATGTTGCTATCTCTATGGGTGCATCTCAGGGTAACTTTGAACTTAATGTTTATAAGCCTGTGATCGCTCTTAACTACTTACAATCAGTACGTCTGCTAGCTGACTCAATCACATCATTTAATGATCATTGTGCGGTTGGTCTTGAGCCTGTTGTAGATAAGATCGATCACTTTTTACATAACTCATTGATGTTAGTCACAGCACTTAACCCTTATGTTGGTTATGACAATGCAGCAAAAATCGCTAAAACGGCACACGCAAACAATTCAACTCTAAAAGAGACGGCAATTGAGCTTGGTCTTTTAACGGCTGAAGAGTTTGATAAGTACGTAGTTCCAGAGGACATGATCGCGCCTAAGGCGTAGTCAGTCTATCCATTTTAAATCAAGGAGAGTAAATGAATATTCACGAATATCAGGCAAAACAAATTTTTGCTAAGTATGGTGTACCTACACCCAAAGGTATCATGGTTGAAAGCGTAAAAGATGCTGTAGTAG
Source organism: Helicobacteraceae bacterium (assembly GCA_030613795.1). Taxonomy (GTDB): domain Bacteria; phylum Campylobacterota; class Campylobacteria; order Campylobacterales; family Sulfurimonadaceae; genus Sulfonitrofixus. Next base: position 5,812 of record JAUWLG010000043.1, on the reverse strand, counting down.
CTGCACAAGAGTTGGGTGGCCCTGTTTGGGTTGTTAAAGCTCAAATTCACGCAGGTGGTCGTGGTCTTGGCGGCGGTGTTAAACTTGCTAAGACTCTTGAAGAAGTTGAAACTTTAGCGCATGAAATTCTTGGTATGACTTTGGTGACACACCAAACGACTGCTGAGGGTAAATTAGTTCAAAAGCTTTATATCGAAGATGGTGCTGACATTAAAGATGAGTTCTACCTTTCTGTTGTTCTTGACCGTGCTTCTGAAATGCCTCTAATTATGGCATCTACTGAGGGTGGTATGAACATCGAAGATGTTGCTGAAAACACACCAGAGAAGATCATTACTATCCCTGTTGATCCAGCTATCGGTTTTCAAGGTTTTCACGGTCGTCAACTTGCATTTGGTCTAGGTATTACTGATAAGGATGAGCAGAAGAAAATTATCTCTTTCGCACAAAAACTTTTCAAACTTTACATGGAAAATGATGCAGAGATGATCGAGATCAATCCTCTTGTCAGAACTGGTTCTGGTGACTTTATCGCACTTGACGGAAAGATGGGCTTTGATAATTCTGCTCTTGGACGTCAACCAGATATCTTAGCGATGAGAGATCTGACAGAAGAGGATCCAGACGAAGTTGAAGCAGCTCACTACGGTCTCTCTTATGTTGCTCTTGATGGTGAGATTGGTTGTATGGTAAACGGTGCTGGTCTTGCGATGGGTACTATGGATACAATTAACCACATGGGTGGAACACCTGCAAACTTCCTTGACGTTGGTGGTTCAGCTAATGCTGAGACAGTTGCTAAAGGTTTTGAGATCATTCTTAAAAACCCTAAAGTCAAGGCAATTTTTGTAAACATCTTTGGTGGTATCGTTCGTTGTGATCGTATCGCTAACGGTATTATTGAAGCGACTAAGATCACTGACGTTAACGTTCCGGTTATTGTACGTCTTGATGGAACTAATGCACCAGAAGCTGCCGAGATTCTTAAAAAAGCAAATATCGCTAACTTAATTGTTGGTAATGATTTAGGTGACGGTGCTGCTAAAGCAGTAGCGGCAGCGAAAGGAAACTAATGTCAATTCTAGTAAATAAAGATACAAAAGTAATCGTTCAAGGTTTCACTGGTAAAGAGGGTTCTTTCCACGCTGAGCAATGTCTTGCTTATGGTACAAAGATTGTTGGTGGTGTTACACCAAACAAGGGTGGTCAAACTCACCTTGGTCAACCGGTTTTTAACACTGTTAAAGAAGCTGTTGAGACTACTGGCGCTACTGTTTCTATGATCTTCGTTCCACCTGCATTTGTTGGTGACGCAGTAATGGAAGCGGCTGAAGCTGGTATTGAACTTGCAGTAATCATTACTGAAGGTGCTCCGGTTAAAGATATGCAAGCTGCTAAAGCTCATGCTACTAAGCACGGTATGATGACTATTGGGCCAAACTGTCCTGGTATTATCACTGCTGAAGAGTGTAAGATCGGGATCATGCCAGGTATGATCTTCAAAAAAGGTAATGTTGGTCTTATCTCTAAGTCTGGAACTCTTACATACGAAGGTACTAATCAAGTTGTTCAAGAGGGTTATGGAATTACTACAGCTGTTGGTATTGGTGGAGACCCAATCATCGGTCTTTCATACAAGCAACTTCTTCCAATGTTCGAAGCTGATCCGGAAACTGAGTGTATTGTTATGATCGGTGAAATTGGTGGAGACCTTGAGATTCAAGCGGCTAAACTAATTAAGGAGCAGATCACTAAACCGGTTGTTGCATTTATTGCAGGTCAAACTGCACCTAAGGGTAAAACAATGGGTCACGCTGGTGCTATCGTTTCTGGTAGTGCCGGTACAGCAAAAGAAAAAATGGAAGCTCTTGAAGCAGCAGGCGTAACTGTTGTTGTTTCTCCAGCTGAAATCGGTGCAGCAGTAACTAAGGCTATGGCGAAAAAGTAATGCTCGAAACGATAGAAGTAGCCAATGTTCGTTGTGGCGGTTGCGCTGCAACGATCACAAAAGCGTTAGAAGAAAAAGGTTTTACGGAAGTCTCTGTAGACCTTGAGTGTGAGCCTCGAAAGGTAACAGCTAATGTACCTGACGAAGCGCAATCAGCACACTTCAAAACGGTTTTAAGAAAACTAGGCTATCCTCTATATGATGAAGAGACTAGCATTATCGACTCTGCAAGTCTCAAGGCAAAGAGCTTTGTCTCTTGCTCGGTCGGAAAGTTTTCGGTAAACAATTTTACGAAATAAATCGTATTTTAAATTAGGAGATAAAATGGCAGCAAGTCCAATGGTAAACCCTGGTGATCAACCAGTATGGGTAAATACAGATAACTGTAAAGCGTGTGATATTTGTGTATCAGTATGTCCTTCAGGCGTACTTGGAATGAAATATGAGTCAACATCAACTTTGGGTGCAATGATCTCTATTGATCATCCTGAGGCTTGTATCGGATGTAATGAGTGTGAGCTTACATGTCCTGACTTTGCTATATTTGTAGCAGACAAACAAGAGTTTAAAGCGGCTGGTTTCAGTTTTGCAAAACTTACCGATGATGCTAAAGAGCGTCAAGCAGCTATTGTTGCGAACAATTATATGTCACTCAGTGAACAAGGAGTTAAATAATGGCAACTAGAGAAATTATATCTACTGGTAACGAACTAGCAGCAATCGCAGCAGTTGATGCTGGCTGTATGTTTTTTGGTGGATATCCACTAACACCATCTTCTGAGGTAATGCACGTCGTTTCTGACCTTTTACCTGCTGTTGGCGGTGTGGCAATTCAAATGGAAGATGAGATCGGCGGTATCTGTGCAGTAATCGGTGCAGCTATGGTTGGTCAAAGAGCATTGACTGCGACTTCAGGTCCAGGTATGTCTCTTAAGGCTGAGCAGTTAGGTCTTGCTCAAATGGCGGAAGTACCTTTGGTATGTGTTAACGTTATGCGTGGTGGTCCATCAACTGGTCTTCCAACTCGTGTATCTCAAGGTGATATCCTTCAGTCTAAAAACCCATCACACGGTGATTACAAATCAATCACTTTTGCTGCAGGTTCACTAGCTGAATGTTACACTGAAGTTGTACGTGCATTCAACACTGCTGATAGATTTATGCAGCCGGTTATCGTTCTTCTTGATGAGACTATCGGTCACATGCACGGTAAAGCTGTTCTTCCAACTATTGAAGAAGTTAAAGCTGGAATCGTTCCACGTAAAGTATTCGAAGGTCCAGCTGAAGAGTACTTCCCGTACCAGTGTGAGCACGATGAGCCAGCAGTACTTAATCCAATGTACACAGGTTACCGTTACCACTTTACTGGTCTTCACCACGATAAAAACGGTTTCCCAACTGAGGAGATCGAGACTTGTCGTAAACTTATTCAACGTCTAGAAGATAAAGTTGCACTACATGAAGACGAAGTTGAGTCTTATGAAGAGTTCATGATGGACGATGCAGAAATCATGATCGTTGCTTATGGTGCTGTTTCACTTGCAGCAAAAGAGGCGATTCGTCACCTACGTGCTGATGGTATCAAAGCAGGTCTTTTCCGTCCGATCACAATTTGGCCTTCACCAGCTAAGAAGATCAAAGAGCACACAGACAAAATTGAAAAAGTGGTTGTAGTTGAACTTAACATTGGTCAATACCACTCAGAAATCCAGCGTGCAGCAGCAAGACTAGACATTGACGGTCTATTTAAAGTTAATGGTAGACCACTCTCTCCACATGAGATCGTTAGTAAAGTAAAGGAATTATAAGATGGCATTTAATTATGATAAATATTTAAGATTAGAAAAGATGCCGACACTATGGTGTTGGGGTTGTGGTGACGGTGTTATTCTTAAGGCGTTCATTAGAGCGATCGACAAGATGGGCATCAGCCAAGATGACGTGTGTGTTGTTTCTGGTATTGGTTGTTCTGGACGTTTCTCGTCGTATGTTGACTTCAATACAGTTCACACGACTCACGGACGTACTATAGCATATGCAACAGGTATCAAGTTGGCTCAGCCAGACAAGATGGTTGTCTGTGTTGCCGGTGATGGTGATGCTCTAGCTATCGGTGGTAACCATACTATTCACGGTTGTCGTCGTAACATCGATATGACTATGATCGTTATCAACAACTTCATCTACGGTCTTACAAACTCACAAACATCTCCAACTACACCTCAGGGTATGTGGACAGTTTCTCAAAAAGCGGGTAACATTGACCCAACTTTTGACACTTGTGACCTTGCTATCGCTTCAGGAGCTTCATTCGTTGCTCGTGAGACAATGCTTGAGCCTAAGAAGCTTGAAAAGATCCTTATTAAAGCAATGGAGCACAAAGGTTTCTCTATGATGGAAGTTCTTTCGAACTGTCACATTAACCTTGGTCGTAAAAACAAAATGGTTTCTGCTATGGAAAATCTTGAGTGGATCGACAGCATTACTGTTTCTAAAAAGAAATACGATGCGATGACTGAAGAGGAACAACTAAACTTGTTCCCTCTTGGTGTTCTTAAACAAAATCTAGAAGTACGTGAGTACTGTGATATGTACAAAGACATCCAAGATGTGCATCAAGGCAAGCGCGGTAAGATTACCCAAGACGACTTCAAGAAAAAAATCTAAGGAGACACAATGAGTGATACTAAAACATTAATGAGATTTACGGGTGTTGGCGGTCAAGGTGTTCTTCTTGCTGGTGAGATCTTTGCAGCTGCAAAGATTAAGTCTGGTGGTTATGGACTAAAAACAGCAACATATACATCACAAGTACGTGGTGGACCGACTGTTGTTGATATTCAACTAGATGATGAAGAGATCTACTACCCATATGCAAATGAAGGTGAGATCGGTTTCATGCTTTCAGTTGCTGAGATGAGTTATAAACTATTCAAAGACGGTGTACAGCCTGGTGGAACAATCGTTGTTGATCCTAACCTTGTTCACCCAACTGATGAAGACCGTAAAAAATGGAAGATCTATGAGATTCCAATTATTACTATTGCTAAGGAAGAGGTTGGTAATGTAATTACTCAATCTGTTGTAGCACTGGCTATTGCAAACACAATGATGCATGCAATTAATAAACAAACACTTATCGACACTATGCTTTCAAAAGTACCTGCTAAAGTTCATGATGTAAATAAAGTTGCATACGAGCTTGGTGAAAAATATGCAAAAGAAGCAATGGCGTAAGCCACCGCTTTCAAATAGCAATTTTAGAGCGGTTTCGGCCGCTTTTTTTTGATACTACATTTAATATTAATTAATATCTACATAAAACTTGTTATACTTTATAAAAATAGGGTAAACAATGCAGACAAAACTTATCTTTGCAGCATCACTTCTTTTTGCACTGCTCTCTAGCGGCTGCACAAGCTCTTCCATTGCACTTCAATCCAACAGTTTAGAGATCAAACATGACGAGCAAGTTATTAACATCAACGGTGAGTTGCTTGAGAAGAAAACTGTAAATCTCAGTCCAGCCATGATCTACCAGTTTATTTTTAAAACAGAAGAGGGTGAGATACTCGTTTACGAATATACTGATGTAGATGATCTTTACCGTTTCCGACACGGAACAAGTAGATCTATTGACATAATCTTTGAGGCTAAACATGTCAAAACTGCTTTTCAATTTAACAACCTCTATTTTTTTCAAGTTGAACGTAAAGATGCCAGTTACATCAACCTTATAGTCCAACAGAGTGATGACCAAAGTCTTATCTTTGTAAGTGGTTTTAGCAGTGTGCGCTTTGTAGAGATGATCAAAGAGGTAGATAGAGAGCAAAAAGCAAAGAAAACAGTACTCAAAGAGGCTTT
>JAUWLG010000215.1 GCA_030613795.1 Helicobacteraceae bacterium | reverse complement strand
GTTCTTTAGCGTAGCCGTAGCTACGGTGAAGATTGTCTAACGCAGAGTATGGACAAAAGCATCTCACCCTGCGGGAAGAGCGATAAGAGGCAATCTTCAAACAAATAGAGCTTCGACTTAGCTACGGCTAGAATATCTCCTAAAAAGGTGAGTAATCTCACGTTTTTATGAGTAAAGTCAAATATATCTCTCTTCGTTCAAATCTTATCTCTTCTCGCTCTTTTGATCTTTAGTTTATTTAGTTGGTGGGGTAATAACATATTTACGGATCTCATCGATGTCCAGATGGTCACCCTCATCTTTTGCATAGTAGGCTACCAAGATCATCCCGTTTTCATCAATAATAAAATCTGCGGGCATACGGGTAATAGAACTGTCTATCTTGAGTGGAAAGTAACCTTGTAACATCGCTTTCATCAGGGTAGGCATACGCAGGAACATACCGCTAAGCATACCGATGAATGAGTGACTTACTCCATATTTACCATAGGATTCTGCCTTGGTGTCTGATGCGATCCTAAACGCAGACTTGTGACGAGGCATATAACTTTGCAGCACTTCAAGGGAGGATTCAAACACGCCTACAACCTCCATCTGTTCCTGGATCTCAGGGTAAAGTTGACTGATAGTATGAACGCGTAGATTACAAAATGGGCACGAAGCAAAGCGGTAAAAACTCAAAAACAGTTTTTTACCTCTGAAGTCAGAGAGTCTGACAGTTGTTCCATCCAAACACTCAAGCTCAAAATCGGGGGCTTTGTCGCCGGCTTTTAACTGCATGGTTTCTCCTTTTATTGTGAGAGCATCTCTTCAAAATAGCTATCAACATTTTGATAGGTCTTGCCTACATGATCTTTGAATATAAGGTGTTCTTTGGTGAGCGATTGAAGTGAGCTCAACCCCATAATGGCAAGGAGCCCTCGAATACCGCTTAATAGTTGTCCATGATAAGAGGCCACATTTTTTGCCTTCTGTTCCACTAAAAATGAGGCACGTTTGGACCTGTCTTGTGTCGCCAAGCCCACAGGACAGTGGCGTCCGTGTGCTCCGGAACACTCTCTGGCTCTGATACAGCCGGCACTCATCATAAAGGCACGGGCAATCGCAACAAAATCAGCCCCAATGCCAAAAAGAACAATTGCATCATCAGGTGTCAGTACTTTTTCACTGGCGATCACTTTGACCTTCTCTCTAACACCCACCTCTTTTAAAGCATTGTCAACAACATAAAGTGCTTTGGCAATCGTCATACCCACTGTCATCATCATCTCTAGAGGCGCGGCACCGCTTCCGCCTTCACCACCGTCTATGGTGATAAAATCGGGATAAGCGGATGACCCCTCTTTAACACGTTGCGCGATCAATGGGGCGTACTCATCACAGGTCTCTTTGGATGAGACAACCACTTTGACACCGACAGGTTTGTCGCTGAGTGTTTTAAGACGACCCATAAAATCAAAGAGCTCCTCAAGGTTATGCGCAAATGGGAATTGGTTGGGACTAAAGAGATCTTTATGCGCTTCTACCCCTCGAAAATAGGCAATAGCGTTACTTACTTTATCGCCCAAGAGTTTGCCGCCGGTCTGTTTCGCGCCCTGAGCCATCTTGATCTCTGTCATTTTACTAAAGCGCATCACTTTTTGATAACGCTCGTCATCAAAATTCCCTTGACTGTCACGTACGCCATACAGGCCGCTTCCCATCTGAAAGATGATGTCAGGCAGGTCACTTGGAACCTCTTTTGGAAAGGCATCGATCGGTGCCTGCCAATTGACACGAAAACAGAGCATCGCCACTTTGTCAAACAGATACGACTCTTCATCGGGTGTGTCTATGATCATGTGACGGTAGACGCGTTGGGCGACTGAAGGATTAAGAAGTCGTTTAATGATCTTGTACACTGTTTTTGCAAAGATCGTCCCCTCTTTAACATCAAGGTAGCGACGGTTTTCCTCGTTAAAGGCATGCGTGTATAAAAAGTTGGAGGTAAGACTCCCCTCTCCAGTGTTAATTGGGAACTTCCCCAAATAAGCACCTTTTGAAAAGGCACGTGTTCCCTCAGGAGAGATGGCTCCATCACTCATAGCACTGCGTCCAAAGACAGAAGTTGTTTTAAAAGGGTATTTGACATCGGTTCCAAAGGTCACTGAGAAGTCGTCACTCACATCTTCATTGTTTAAAACACAGTTAGCATTTTTAATGGACAAACGTGCCGATTTTTGCGGTTGTCCAGGAGAAAAAGAGGCATAAGCAGAACGACGTTCAGCAGCATCATAGACCCACTTTACCTTGTCAAATGACTCGTAAAACTTCTCATCGCCAAAATATTGACGCATGGGGTCACGCAGCAGATAAAAGAAGTAACGCATACGGCCGATAAGCGGAAAGTTGATGAGCAGTTGGTCATGACGCTGGATAAAACGGTCATATATCAAGGTTAAAACTGCCAAAACGATCAACACAATACCAACCGCTTTAAGTAAAAACATTAAAATCGGAAAATCGTAGCTGTTAAAAGAAGCAGCGAAGGTACGCAAGGCTTCCATGACTACTTCTTGTCAAACAGAAAACTATCTAGGCTAAAACGCCCGGCACCTTGTGAGAAGAACATCAGTAAAAAAAGAAGATAGTAAAGCGGGATCTCAAACCCATTAGCTCCTGCTGAAAAACCGTTACTGAGGTGAACGGTGAAAATAGCGACAAGCATGATGATCATAAGCGGAATAGAGATAAAACGGATAAACAGTCCTAAGATAAGCAGTATTACACCGACTGTCTCCGTTGACGCTGCCATGTAAGCATTGAGTGTGGGGAAAGGGATGCCCATCGAACCAAACCATACGGCGACTGAGCCGATGTCGTTCCATTTCATCATAGCGGGTTCATAAAACCCGTAAGCTACGGCAAACCGAGCCAGCAGAAGTGCTATAGAGTGTGTGTATTCACTTAATCGTGAGAACTCTTGGTAAAACTGGATGAGACGCATAAATGATCCTTCTGTCTATTGTGATACAGTATAACCTATTTTTATACGTGGTGTATGTGATCAGGGACACATTCAAGCGATGTCTATTCAGATAGTATGTTTTTTGAAGTGCCCTTAAAAGATAGTTTATATTTCATAACAATAATATAACTAAGCAGGAGGCCTAAGATATCTGCTCTAAATCATATAATTCACGCTACTATCAAGCCCCTTTCAGAGAAACAACACTGTCAATAAAATCAGATGCACTTAAAGATGTTCCAAATTTTTTGTGTGATGATACAACTACAGAGGTATGTGATTCAAACAGTATTGAGCAAGAGGTTGCAAAGATCATGTAAGATACGATAGAAAGGCTATCAGCTGATAGCTTTGATCATCCATACTCATTTCCCAGCGATCTCGGCATCAGCTAACAAATGATTAAAACAGCTCCATATAGCGCTGTTTCTCAAGTGGTTTTGAAAAGAGATAGCCTTGGTAATAGGAACACTCTTTTTTGAGCAGGTACTCACGCTGATACTCCTCTTCCACTCCTTCGGCGATTATTTTCAGATCGAGGGTCTCTCCCATGGCAATAATGGTGTCCAGTAAAACTGCTT
>JAUWLG010000291.1 GCA_030613795.1 Helicobacteraceae bacterium | reverse complement strand
ACCCCATTAATAATAAACCCAAGATTCTGCAGTTTATGCTCAGTAGCGAACCGCTCAATGTTTTTAAGAAATGCCTTCTTAGAGTAGTTTGCACGGGTCACAATCAGGCCAATGTCAGCTATCTGCAACAAGATCATCGCATCCGTCACAAGACCGATTGGCGGCGTATCAAAGATTATATAGTCATATACCTCTGACAGTTTTGCTATCATCTCATCAAAGCCAGCTGTCACTAAAAGCTCAGATGGATTCGGCGGTTTCGGTCCGGAAGTAATGACATCTAAATTTTCCAATACATCTTCGTGTAAGACTTCATGAAGTGTTCTAACACCAGATAGTAAAGAACTGACCCCAAATTTGTTGGTAATTTTAAACTCTTCATGCATACGAGAGCGGCGCATATCCAGGTCAAGTAGAATCACTTTTTTTCCGGTTGCTGCAATGATCTTCGCCAAAGCGACAGCAGCAGTTGTCTTACCCTCACCCGAGACCGATGATGTCAAAGCAACGATTTTAGGCTGTTTTGCGCCACCTGCAAACTGGAGGTTGGTACGAAGCACACGCATCGCCTCTTCAAACTGCGAACGGGTCATTTTATCTACACGCTTCGGGATTGCTGCGTAGAGTGGGATATTCGTGATCTTATCGAAATCTTCGGCTGTTTTCAATGTGTCATCCAAAAATGCACGTAAAAAGGCTACGGCGATCCCCACAATAAATCCAAGGATCATCCCCACCAAGATGATAAGCAGACGTTTTGGTTGTATCGGCGAATCCGGCAACAGTGCTGTGTCTAAGATACGTGTTTTAGAGACTGTAGATGAACGTAAGATCGCTGTCTCCGCACGTTTTGCCAACAAGAAGTTATAGACTTTCTCATTAACCAAGGTGTTACGCGTAAGGTTAGCTAGCTGACGTTCATTTGCAGGAAGTGCTTTCAACGAACGTTGAAACTTACGAATATATTGACGAAGTGTCTGTTTACGCTGTTCTATCATATTAATATCGTTTTTGAGCGTAAACTTAATAGATGATTTTATAGAGTTGATCCCTTCGGTCAATTTTATGACATCCGGGTGAAGTTCTGTAAACTCAACCAAGAGTGAGTTACGAGCCATAATGCTCTCTTGGAGCTGTAGGATCGTCGTTGCGAGAGCCGAACCACTGTAAGATGCTGAACCTAAACTGATTCCCGAAAGATCTTTTCCGGTGTTAATATACTGCTGTACATTTTTAAGTACATTAGATTCGATCTCGAGCGCTTGCAATCTACTCTCATATTCTGCCATGTTTGCTGCTGTCATCATCGCCTGCTGGCCCGCATCGACAATCGTATGTTTTGCACGGAACTTATCTAGTTTCCCTTGTGACTTTTTAACATCTTTGTTGATCTCTTCGATCTGAGCATCAATGAATTTCAGCGTCTGATCTGCCTCAAGCGTCTTCTCTTCCAACTCTTGTTGCAGATAACGTTTAGCTAGAGTATTAATGACTTCCTGGGCGCGCAGTGCAACATTGTCTTGAAAAGTGACCCTTAAGATCGTACCAGTTTCAGAGACCATTGATATCGCAATACCCTCTTTAAGAAACTTGGACATATGGGCATTAGGCGTAACAGAGAAAGAGTACTCTTTGTTTTCAAGGTCAAAGACTTTATTAACACTCAGACTGAACCATTCCGTTACGATCTCTTCGCCAAATGCATGTCTTTGTTCATACGGTTTTGGTTCGTCAGAAGGCACCTCAATGAGACCCAACTTACGCAGTACTTTCTCTTTAAGACCGATTTCCGGTGTCATACGGAGTATAAAGAAATCTTTGCCCCCCTGTATCTCCATTGTAAACTTTGCTCCCTCAAGAGAGCTGTCAAGCTCTTTAGAGACAACGACAAAGGGAGAGGTACGGTACAACTCAACAGTACGTAGATTGTGTGTTGTAAAGTAACGTGTACCGATGTCAAGTTCGCGAAGAACCTTCTCTGAAAGAAAACGTGACCTAAGAATGAACTGCTCATTGTCGAGGTTCGCAGCCCCGCCACGCAGCGCCAAAGCCATCATGTCGTCAACTGGACCTCCACGGCCTTGCTGTTCAAGCTGTATCGTTGCGGATGCCTCATAGACATTGTCCTTAAAGTAGGCAAATATCGTCGCACCGATCGTAAAGACAATGGCAAAGACGACTATAGAGAATTTGTAACGGTTGAGCGTACCAAAGACCTCTTTGAGGTCGATCTCATCTTCATCGATATTGTTTTGTGGATTAACTGATGTTGTGCTCATATTAGTCTCTCCTCCACGCTTCCGTAAGATAAGTGATCGAGACGAATGGTGATAATATCGACGCTACCAGTTCGAACGGCGGCGCGATCTCTTCATAAGCGATCGTACGTCCTTTCGATGCACGTGGCTGAACATAGACGATGTCATTAGGCTTAAGATAGAGACTTGCAATTTTGATAGTTGACATATGCGTCAGGTCGATCATGCGTACTTCAGGGTCACGAAGATCACCGCGCAAGATCAAGATCCCACGACGTTCTGCAAAATCAGTCAACTCGCCCGAGCGGGCGATCGCCTCGATAAGGCTCATCGTTCCATTGGTTACAGGAACAACACCAGGGGTATTAACCTCACCCAAAACAAAAAGACGTTGGTTCATGATCTTAATCGTGACGTAAGGGCTACGAAGATATTTTCCATACTCTTCCATTAGGTACTTTGTTGCTTCATCCTCTGTATATC
>JAUWLG010000032.1 GCA_030613795.1 Helicobacteraceae bacterium | reverse complement strand
CCGATCTCTTCTGACATCTCTCGCTTAAGACAGGTCTCAATTGTCTCACCGATATCCATAAAACCACCGGGAAGTGCTGTACCGTGAGGCGGGTTTAGACGATCTATCAAGACGATGCCTTTAAAAGCATCATCAATATAGATCTCGACAATACCGTCAGCCGTGATGTACGGGGTCTCTATTGCCATCGATCAATGTACCGGCAGGTAAGCATAACCATCGTTCTGCCACTTGATTAGGTACACACTTTTGTTAAGGTCTGTTTTTACATAGCTGTAGAGAACTTTTTTATCGATATTGCGTGCTTTCATCCCAGCCTTGCACATATCAAACTCAACACCGTACTCTGTATGTAATTTTTCTAAAAGCGGCTCTAGCGTCTTTTGGGCACGTTCCACTTTTAACTTTCCTTTAAAACGTGAATTTTTAAGATCCTGTACAAAATACTTATAGGCATTTCCGGAGATAACTACAACCGCTTTAAAATCAATGTCGTTGGCCTTATAATAGCCGGCCAAACCTTCTATATTTTTAATAAGATGTTTTTCAATTGTCGCCACATCACCACTTGTCAAGTCAAACACAACCTTCTGCTCTGTCGCCATCAATGATGTCAGAGAAAGCAATAACCCTAAGAACACGCTCTTAATTGTTCGCATCTATTTATCCTTTGGTGAATATGTTTTATTCTTCTCAATTTTAATATTATTTATTTTATCACCTAACTCTTTTGCCAACGCTTCAAGTTCCTCTCTTGTCTCTCGATGTGCAATACCGCGAGCAGAACACGCTGCCCCTTCAACATTGTTATAGGTCATTCGCCACTGCATATGCCGCCTTTGAGGTATAATTTTCGCATAGTACGCAAAAAAGATAAATGGAGCATCATATTCACTACATTTTACTTGTATCAATTGCTCTGATCTGGGGCTCGCAATATATCTTCAATGAACTGGCGCTCCAGGAGTTAACACCTTTTGGACTGATGATAATGCGGATCTTTTTTGGTTTTGTCACCCTGACTTTTTTAATCTTACTCATACCCGGTGAGAGAGCGAAAAGGCTCCATCTCACTAAAAAGCTCTTTGTACTTTTTATTGTGATCGGTGCTGTCGAAGCGGCGATTCCATTTTTTCTCATCGCGTATGGCCAACTCCATGTCGCCTCATCTATCACCGCTATTATCATGGGACTGATCCCCATGATGACCATACTCCTGGAACGGCTGATGCGACATAGAGGCAAGATCACCCTAACTGAGGGTATCGGGCTCACTATCGGCTTTGCAGGCCTGATCGCCCTTATCAACCCGGTGTCAGACAGTTTGCATTCAACACTTCTTGGGTTTTTATCTATCTCTATGGCAGCCTTCTGTTTTGCACTTGCACTGATCTTAATGGCCAAGATCCCAAAAGAGATCTCATCACTGCACGCAACACGTTTCATCCTGATGATCTATGCACTTCCCTTAATGCTGGTGTGGCTCTTTTTAAACAACCATAGCCTTGCTTTAAGTGATAGCACATGGCTTAGTGTTATCATACTCGGTATATTCTCATCCGGCATTGTCTATCTGCTCTATCTTAAACTGATCCGTCTAGCGGGAGCAAGCTTCACCGCATTGAGCAACTACCTTGTTCCCTTGGTAGGAACAGCTCTAGGGGTCTACTTTTTTAATGAACCCTTTACTTGGAACATAGCACTCTCACTTCTTCTGATCGTCTCTGCACTTTTTATTATTAAGGGCACCACTAAAGACCCTAGTTAGTGGTGCCCTTATTCTCTGTGCAAAAGTGTCTTGACATCAATACCCGTAGCTTTTTCGATAAAGTGTCCTTGGGCATAATCCGCTCCCAAAAGCACCACCATTTGATAGGTCTCTTTGTCTTCAACAAACTCAGTGACCACCTTCATCCCAAGGTCATGGATGATATTGATGATGGACTTCACAATTCGTTTATTGTTCAGGTTTGTCGTAATATCTGCAACCAGAGAGCCATCGATCTTGACGATGTCAACACCCAGTTTCATCAGGTATGCGTAGTTTGAGTATCCGCTGCCAAAATCATCAATAGCGATCTTGGAGCCCTCTTCTTTTATCAGTTTAAAAAAGTGGTAGACCTGTTCGCTTCCCTCAAGCTCTTCTGACTCCACCAGCTCAAAGACAATCCTCTCAGCACAGTTCGACTCACGCAATTTTTGCAATATAAAACGGCTGGTTCTTGGGTCAAGAATGTCGGCCATCTCGATATTAAAAGAGAACTCATAAGCTGGGTTTTTTTGCGCAATCTCCAAGGTCTGTCTAAAGACCTCTTTTGAGAGTTTGCTATAAAGGCGTGCACCTTTTGCAATAGTAATAAACTCATTAGGGTAGTGAGTTTTTCCATTTTGATCAACAATGCGAACCAAGGCTTCAAACTTCTCGACCTCATGCATCTTTGTATTGGCAATAGCTTGGAAATGGACCATTACTCTTTGGTGTTTCAACGCAGATTCCAACATCTCCAAAGTCAAAAGATTCTCTTCAAGGTGTAAAATATTATCAACGACTTCCGAATAAAACGAATAAGCCTGCTTGGACTTTTTAGCCTCACGAAGGGCAAGCGATGCCATTGATACCAGAGAGCGAGGGTTCCCGCTTTTCGAGCTTTGGGCAGCACCAATGCGTGCGCGAACTGTAATGGCATGTGAGGCACATTGCAGATCAATAGGATTGAGTTGGTGCGCCATTAAGATCGTATCTTCTCTGAAAAAATCAGCAGGAACCTTCTCGTTAGCCAAAATGGCAAACTCATCACCACTGTGACGATAAAGTGTCAAGTTCTTACTAGAGAGCATTATCTGAAGTTTTTTGGCCAGTTCAATGATCAGTTCATCGCCAATACTTTCGCCATAGATCGTATTAACGGTATTAAAATCATCAACATTGATCAACATCAGTTTATGGCCATTATGAAGCCCGATCGCTCTATGCAGTGCCGTTCTGTTTGGCAGTCCTGTCAAGGTGTCGATATAAAGCTGGTGTTCAAGCTCTTGTTCTTGCTCTTTTCTGGCCGTGATGTCAAACATGATCGAAATAAACTCATATATTTCGCCTCTCTCATCCAAGATCGGCACTACAGTTGATTCTACATAAAAGGTCTTGCCTCTACTGTCAATGTTTTGGAACTCCCCTTTAAATACCTCTTTATTTAATATCTTTCTCCAGAAGGCTTCAAAATATCTGTCGCTTGTCTTCTCGGAGCGGACAAGAGAGTGTGATTGACCGATAAGTTCATCTACGCTGTATCCGCTAAGCTTTTCATACGCTTCATTGACATAGGTGA
Organism: Helicobacteraceae bacterium; assembly: GCA_030613795.1. GTDB lineage: Bacteria > Campylobacterota > Campylobacteria > Campylobacterales > Sulfurimonadaceae > Sulfonitrofixus. Next base: position 6,325 of record JAUWLG010000032.1, on the reverse strand, counting down.
TGCGGCCTTCAATATCTGTTTTTACAAGTGGTGAGCTCGCATCGACCACACGTTTATACTCCTCAAGAAAAGTGCTTTTATTCTCCAGAGAGCGTAGCATCTTGTTTCCCTCTTGACTAAACAGGTCAAACTCACTTGCTCTAAGTTCTTCTATACGAGAACTGTATTTACCATGCGCCACATCATCAAGCGTCTCTTTAAGCTGTGAAATACTCTCTTTGATGCTGTACATATTGGCAATATAAAAGTAAACCCATAACAGCAAAAAAAGTAATAAAAGGTCAAGGTAGATCGTGCTTGTAAGCCCGTAATTCAGGGTATAAAAACTAAACCCAAAGATTAGAACAATGGCACTAAAAAGCAGTAACGCATTTTTTGCACTTGAAGGGACTCTTTGTAACAGCCTTATTGCAGGATCAAAAAGTCGAGTTAACACTGTTACTCTTTAGTAACGATATAGAGCTGTTCATGTTCCAGCTTTTTTAAGATATCCATTACGGTAACAAAGTGCTGAAAATTCGCCTCTTTGTCAGAACGGAGCACCACTGTCTCATCTTTGGAGATCTCGGCGAGTCTTGCTTCCAGATCAGCAACAGAGATCTCTTTTTTATCAAGATGGTACTTACCCTCTTTAGTGATGTAGATATTAAACTCTTTTTGGTCCTCTTTTTTCTCCGAAGCTTTGGCATCCGGCAGTTCGATCGGCAGAATTCCCTGTTTAATAAAGGTCGCTGTTGTGATGACCATTACCAGCAACACCAACAAGATATCGATCATCGGGATGACATTGATCTGATCGAACTTCTTACGCTGTTTCATTAGCTGTCCGTACCTTTTTTCGACCGATTTGCCTCCCAGATCGCACTAAGACGTTCTACCTTACGCATCGCAGTAGAGTAGAAGATGATGGCCGGGATCGCAACAATGATACCAAATGCAGTTGCTTTAAGTGCAAGAGCAAGACCTGTCATCACTTTTTTAGTATCAACCGTACCGACCTCACCCAGGCCGTAAAAAGTGATCATAATTCCTAAGATCGTCCCGATCAAACCCACATATGGCGCATTCGCACCAATCGTTGAGAGAGTAGAAAGATTATCGGTAAGATCGATCTCCAACAGCTCTTTATTATCATACTCCTCCAGCTTAATGCTTTTGTAAAACATCATACGTTCAATAAACAACCACAATGCGATCACACTCATCACGCCAAGTGTGCCCATTACGCCATAATCAAGTGTCTGTTCTGCTAACTCTAACCAGCCTGTTGAATTCATCTATACCACTCCTGAAAAATCTAGCTGCATTGTTGTACCCTCACCCTTTTTAGAGTTCACATGCAGTTTTATCTTATATCGATCACAATAATTTTTGACCAGACCAAGTCCGATACCAAAGCCAAGAGCATTTTCATTACTCTGATAATAACGATCAAAGATCTGAAAGAGCTCTACTTCATCCATCCCTTGACCCTTGTCACTAATAGTTAGTTTTTTATCTCTGCTTACAATAACGATCTCTGCTTTTTGCGGCGAATACTTCACGCCATTATCTACAATATTATCGATCACTTTTGCTAGGCCTATTTTATCGATATTTACACTAATAGCTTCTAAATCTTCTCTAAACACAGCACTGCTATAGAGCGGTTTGAGTAACTTTAGACGCTCTTGAACTAATTCTGCTACATCAAACTGCTCGATCTGCTCATGCTGCATCTGCTTTTTTATCAAATAATCCAGCTCTTTATACCGCTCTTGAAGCATCCCGCAGGCAGCCTCGATACGAGAAAAACGTTTAAGAGAACGTTCGTCTTCAATATTCTTTTTTAACATTGAGGTGTTGGTCATGATGGTGTTGATCGGCAAGTTCAACTCATGCAGTATCTCTTTAGAGAAATGTTCCAACTGATGAAAATGTTCACGCAGAGGCTCAATAGAGAGTTTTGCAATAGCAACACCGGCAATGATCACTAAAAACAGAATAAAACCTATGAGATAAGGCAGGCTCACAGCCTCTTGAAGAATAAAAAACAGCGTAATGATCAGCAGTGTTGTTATCACAAAAAAGATAAATATCGTTATCTGTACACTACGAAACAAGACGATACCCTATGCCGCGAACATTTTGGATCTCGACAGAGGAGAGCTCTTGTTTCAAGCGGTTGATCAAAACACGGATCGAGCCATCACTGGCACTTGCATTATGCGGCCAGAGGGCATCAATGATCATCTCTTTAGAGACGGTCTTACCCCCGCTCTCCATCAAAAGTGCAAGGAGAGTGTACTCTTTTTTCGAGAGTGTCAACTCCTCTCTGTTTTCATAAATAACAAAGCGGTCAGGATCGATACAGAGTGTGCCGATACACTCACTCACTCGACTTTGAGTCCGTCTAAGAAGTGCTTGAATGCGTAGAAGCAGCTCATCACTGTCAAAAGGCTTTTTAATAAAATCATCGGCCCCATTTTCAAAACCCTCTTGCATAACGGACTTCTCTTGATGGGAGGTGAGGTAGATTGTGGGTGTCATATCATCCGCACTGCGCAGTTCACTGAGCAGAGTCAGCCCATTGATCAGAGGGACATTGATATCAAAAACATAGAGGTCAAACTTAGCATTGAACGAGGCATCTAAAGCCTCTTGACCATTTTTACACCAGGTGAGTGTATAACCCTCTTCATCCAGCAGGTCTTCTAAGGTCTCTCCTAAAAGAAGGTCATCTTCGAGCAGTAAGATCTTAGGCAAAAGAGCACCTTTGGTTTGAGTGAAGAGTGAAGAGGAAAGAGAAAAGAGAAAAGAGATACATAATATTAGATCCAGTCATTTTTTTCCGTCATTCCGGACTTGATCCGGAATCTACAAGCCCTTTAGCCGCTTTAACTGTGGACCCCGGATCAAGTCCGGGATGACAAGCTATCACTAAGTTACTACCTGTACGAAGTGCGGCACTAACTTCACCAAACTACTAACCTCTATAGTACGTCTTCGATGCTCCAACCGATGGTCTCACCGGCATACATCGGTACGACTTCACCATATTTGGCCGGAACAGTAAATGGTCTCTCTTCTAAAATAACCTCTTTGAACTCCGGACAGATCCCATAGATGCTCTGAGCATTATCAGAGACAAAGCTTTGAAGGTTGTCAAGCTTACCATGTTTGTCAAACAGTTCACACAGTACCTGCAGTGCGATCGGTGCTGTAAAGACTCCCGCGGCACAACCACATGACTCTTTAGCATGTTGAGGGTGCGGAGCAGAGTCTGAACCAAACATCACTTTTGGATGGGCGTTAAGTGCCACATTAAGAAGTGCTTCTCTGTCTTCTGGACGTTTAGCGATCGGTTTACAGAAGAGATGGGGCTGTAACATACCACCGGCAACATCATCAAGCGTAATAAGAAGATGCTGTACGGTGATCGTTGCATAGAGGTTTGGATATTTGTCCAACATCTCTACCGCTGCTTTGGTCGTGATGTGTTCCATAACGATCTTCAGATCAGGGAAGTTCGATGCAAGCAGTTCATAGATACTCATAAACTCTGCTTCTCTGTCCATCACAAAACCGTCTGTCTCGCCATGTACAAGAAGAGGAATGTCCATACGTGCCATTGTCTCTAAGGTCTCACGCATCGCTTCTACATCAAAGTCACTGACGCCACCCTCTGAGTTAGTGGTAATACCGGCAGGGTAGAGCTTGATCCCAAAGATATCCTCACGGACCTCATCCAAGAAGTCTTCTGAGTAGTTGTCGTAAAAGAGTGTCATAAACGGTTCAAAGTCACCGCCGCTCAGCCCTACATCATCAAAGAACTCATCAAATTCATCTTCTTTGATCTCCAAGCCACAAGCCAACATAATACGCTCTTTGTACGCAAGAAGCTGCTCTTTTGTCTTGACAGGAGGTACCAGGTTTGGCATCACAACGGCACCTGAAAATGTATATGACGTAAGTTTGGCAACGTTTTGAAGCATCTCTCCATCACGAAGGTGGACATGCATGTCCAGTGGCATTAATAGTGAATGTGTTTTCATTTTGCGATCTCCTCTTTTGCTCGTGTGATTATAGCATTTAATGCCGCTTCATAACGCTCAGCTTCTGCAAGTTCTGTTGATTCAAAACGCGTTACAAGAACCGGTGTTGTGTTACTCGCACGGACCAGGCCCCACCCTTTGTCGAAGATCACACGGACGCCGTCAACATCGATGATCTCTTTAATAGCTGGAAAATCTGCCGGGGGTGTTTGCAATGCTTTTTTAATAGCATCCATCAACGGGAACTTCTCCTGTTCTGTTGTATGAACTTTGATCTCTTCTGTTGAAAAGACCTGTGGCAACTTGGCAAGTTCCTCATCAAGATCAATCCCGTCTTGAATCAGTTCCAACATTCTAAACGTTGCATAGATCGCATCATCGTAACCGAAATAACGGTTTTTAAAGAAGATGTGCCCACTCACTTCACAAGCAAGGTCGGCATTGGTCTCTTTCATCTTAACTTTTATGTTGGAGTGGCCTGTTTTATACATAATCACTTTAGCACCGCGCTTCTCTAACTCGTCATACATCACTTGTGAACACTTCACCTCACCGATAACGGTAGGGTTCTCCATCTTCATAGAGTAAAGCAGTGCCATCTGGTCACCCTTGATGTTGTTTTTGTGTGTCAATACAGCGATACGGTCTGCATCTCCATCGTAAGCAAAGGCGATATCACCCTCCTCTTCCAACAGCTTTTTAACATCAATAAGGTTGTGCTCGTCAGATGGATCCGGGTGGTGGTTAGGGAAGGTACCGTCAGGGTCAACGTAGATTCCTTTGGCATTAAGTCCAAGCCCTTCAAAAATATCGACAATGGAGACACCGGCAACACCATTCCCACAGTCATAAACGATGCGCTCTTTCATCCCCTTAAGGTGTGCGAACTCTTTGATCATAAATGCTTTATAACGCTCTAGTGCATCGATCTCTATCACCTTGCGTTCTACTTTCTCAGGAAAGTCCATTGTCTCGATCTCACGACCAAGCGCATAGATGTCTTCGCTAAAAAATGGTGCTTTATCTACCGTGATTTTTAGACCATTATATTCAGGCGGGTTGTGTGAACCCGTGATCATAATAGAAGCAGAAGGTGTGATGCCATCCCACTCTTGATAGTTGGTAAAGTAGTTAACAGGTGTCGGTACCAGCCCCATGCCAAGTACTGTTTTACCGCCGGCATTCAGACCTGCGACAAGGTACTCAAAAAGAGCTGGTGAGTGCGAACGTGCATCATAACCTACAGCAACATACTCACCGTCGATGTGTTGTGAAAGAGCGTACCCGATCTTAGTCACGGTATCTTCATTTAACTCTTTTTCAAAAATCCCACGTATGTCATATTCTCTATAAATGCTCACGATTTAACCCTTATATATTATTGGCGATATTATAGGTTAATTATGTTTTGGATGCAGTTAAGAAAAGTTAATTGAGCTGATACATGATAGGTACATGCAAGACCAAGGTCTCACTTGGAAGTGGAAATTTCCCTTCTAACCTCTCAATTGTTGTGACCGCTGCACGGGCTAAAATATCACGCTCTGCCTCGATAATCGTAATATTTTGGATTTCCCCATTCTTCAAGAGTTCAAAACGGACCATAATCTTACCTTCAATACCGCGTTTTCTTGCCATACGAGGGTAGTAGAGGTTTTTTCTAAGCAGCGCCATGATCTCAGCTATGTTCTCTTTGATGTAAACATCTTCTGGCGTAATGTTTTCAGCCGGCGGGGCATCGATGGCTTCTTGTGCTGCCGGAGAGAGTACCACCGGAGCATTCGGCGTGACGATCAGCTCTTTTACCTCATCGTCTTCGACTGCAACCACCTGCATCTCTTCTTGTTCGATCTCTACCGGTTCTTCTTCAACAACCTCTTCTTTTTCAACCACTTTCTCCTCGATCACTGGAGCTTTTTTAACTATGACCGTCTTTTTAACAACAGGTACTGGCTCCGTTTTCTTGACTACTTTTTTCTTAGGCTGAGGCTTTTTCTGTTTCTGGGCAACAGGGGGTTTTATCTCACTTTTCTCAGGCAAACACTCACATACCTGTGTCAACATGATCTTACAACGCTTCTCTTCTGCCACTTTCTCTTCACTTTTAGTCGTCATAAAAAGTGCAATAACCAACAAGACAATGGTCCCATGTAAAAAGAGAGAATATAGGAAAGATCTTATCTTGCGGTTTTTCATAAAAGGATTATACAGATTCAAGTGTTACAGAAGCGTTAGAGTAGATGGTGAATGGTGAATGGTGAATGGTGAATGGTGAATGGATAATGGAGAAT
>JAUWLG010000286.1 GCA_030613795.1 Helicobacteraceae bacterium | reverse complement strand
AAAGGTGATGTCACCATAGGCGATATCAGAGATGATGTAAAAACGCTCTCTTTTTGCCATCGCAACAAGGCGCTCATAAAACTCTAGCGTTACCGTCGCAGTTGTCGGATTATGAGGGAAGTTGACCAAGACATATTTCGGTCGTGGTGAGCTCTCTTTAAAGACACGTGCAAGGTCCTCTAAGAACTTATCTTCATCGATCTTGTAATCTTCGTCAAACTCCAAACCAAACTTAACAACATTTCCACCGGCTAAGATAAATGCATAACTGTGAATTGGATAGGTAGGGTCAGGAACAACTGCAACATCACCCGGGTTTGTAATAGCGTAGCAGAGGTGTGCATATCCCTCTTTACTTCCCATAGTAGCAACACACTCTGTCATCGGGTCAAGATCACAGTCATAACGTCTTTTGTACCAGTCAGCGATCGCCATCAACAGTTTAGGGATACCTTTAGATGTTGAGTAACCATGTGTCTTTGTCTTTTGTGCAGACTCAACAAGCTTTTCACGAATATGCTCTGGGGTGTCACCGTCCGGATTACCCATTGAAAAATCGATCACATCCGCGCCCGCACGGCGCTCTGCCATCTTAAGGTCATTTACTTCAGCAAAAACGTACTTTGGCAGTCTTTTAATGCGGTCAAACTCTATCTCATCAAACATATATTCTCCTATCTTTTTCCGGAAGGGCTAAATTCCAGTCCATATCTTATATTGGTTATTGTATAGAGGTCACTCACTCTAATGTAGCGCGTCTCTTCCAGTAGATCAAATTTTAAATTTTTAGTCTCTTCATCTTTTTTTATCACTTTTAACAGACGTAATGAGCTGTCATAAAGCGCAATATACGGGTACCAGAAGTTTGCTCTGTGACTTTTGATATTTACTGACTTTATGTGGGCGACATCAAGCCATTTGGCATACTGAAGACGGTTGTACTTCTTCTTTGTTCCACTTTTAAGTCTGTACACTTTAAGATGTGCTTTTGACGTATCGATATTGTAATGCCAGTCCGTTGCCGAATTACGTACGATATCAATGATCTCACATCCGCGAGTGGCAAGCTCTTTACGCAAGAGCACCGGGTCTGTCACATACTCCGCTTCAAGAGAGATCTTCCACTCAAAACCACTTCCATCATTGGTTGACTCTTTAGTCACATAACGGTAGTAACCGATATCACGAAGTGTATCACCCATCAGTTTGACAAAGAAGAGGGGGTCACCCGTTGAGTGAAATGTCATCTCATACTGCTGCGGCTCTTCAAAAAAGAGGTGCAACAGGCCATTCTCTTCCAAGGTCTCAACAACTTTTACAACATTGATGTGCTCTTTTGTGTAAAAGCTATCAACATTTTTGAAGTTGATATGAATGTAGTCTCGGTTTCTTTCATACGACTCTTCACCGATAAAAGAGATGATCTTCTCATCAAGAAGTTCTTTTTTTGTCAGCGGTTGTTTATCTTCTGCCTGCTCTTGTTGTGTTGCTACATTGTTCTCTTTTACACTCTCAGTAACTGTTTCTGCGCCAAAAAGAGAAGATGCAAACAGGGCAGCTAATAACAGCTTTTTTACCACAGCTTACCCTTGTTACGTGCTTTAAACTCTTCTTTATCAATTATTTGACAAACACCGCCTTCATATAAAAAAAGAAGCTTGTTGTTTTCACGATATTTAGTTGTTGCATCGCCGCAATCCATGTCAAGGTGACCATAACCGGTCACGATCAACCAGCTTTTTTCAGCATCCAGTATAAGCGGCTCTGTGATCGTCTCTGCTCTGCGATGGTGTGTCTCTGCATTGATGATCCCTAACCAAAGTTTACCTCTGGGAACTATACGCAGATAGAGCGGCATCATCGGTTCAGTACTGCTTACAGGTTCTAAGGTATCGACCTCTTTCTTCGCTGCTTGCAAAGGTGTACTCTTTTGTTCAACTTTTTCTTCTTTAACAGTCGAACTGTTGACTTCTTGTGAATCTTGTCCAAACTCAGCAGATTCAACCTCATTATTCTTCATCATCTCTTCAACATTTGCGACATGAACCGGCTCGATATTCAAGTTCTTTTTTGCCTGGTCAATGGCTGTATTATTGATCTCTATCTTCTGCTCTGTTGTTGAGGAGAAATCGATCATACTGAGTAAAACAACCAAAAGGAGTGCGACAAGGCCTCCTGCAGCGCCATATATGACTTTTTTATTTTCTAAAAGAGCTTTTCTGTTTTCTAAAAGTTTTGAACTTGTCTCTGCAATATCAAAGTTTGTCTCTTCAGTGATCTCCTCTTCTGCTCTGGCAAAAAGGAACTCTTGTTTAAGCCCTGAAAGATCGATCTTGTATTCGCGTTCTAAAATTGAAATAAAGCCAAAAAATTGCGGTTTTTGGAACTGTTCAAACTCTTTGTTCAAAATACTCTCAACATGAGCTATTGGAATATGTGTTGCCGAAGCGATCGTCTTACTGTCGAGTTCCTGAAGTGTGTTAAAGCCTTCCATGACTAACGCATCCTATCCATCAAAATTGCACCCGCAGCACTCACATTAAGCGAATCAAAACCGTGCGCCATCTTAATGCTGATCGGATAATCGAGTTTTGAGATCACTCTGTTGCTAAGTCCTTCAGACTCATTTCCTAAGATCAATGCTCTTTTGTAGGTAATGTTCGCTTCATTGATATCAGCACCGTCCATCACCGCACCATAAAGGTATGTACCCGAGGTTTTGAGTTCATTAATGACATCTTGAACATTGTTGACAACACAGATCGGCATATCAAAAATAGCACCTGATGAA
>JAUWLG010000080.1 GCA_030613795.1 Helicobacteraceae bacterium | reverse complement strand
ATAGACATAGATATAACCATCAGTACCATCGGTATGGCGTATATCATTTTCTACACGGCAGAAGATCGCATCGCGAAGTTTGAGCTCTGAGTCACTGTCAAGATCAAGCAGACGCGGAAGAACACGACCGTAACCAGAAGCGTCGATCACTTTTTTGGCATGGTACTTCTCTTCAGAACCATCTTTATGGATAACAGTTACAATGTTTGCGTCCTCATCATAAGCAGTCACTTCAGACTCCATAGTGACATTGGCACCAAACCGTTTTGCCTCTTCTAAAAGGAGGTTGTCAAAGGTCTCACGACGTACTTGAAAAGAGCTGTTGTGTTTTTGTCCCATGTTGTTTTCAAAATGGATGACTTTAATGTCGTTTGCTTCATTTTCAAAAGCGACACCGCCTTTAAACTGAAAACCGGCGTTTTCAACTGCTTCAAGCATGTTGGCATTTTCAAGCAGTTCATTACAACGAGGAAGCAGAGATTCACCGATGACAAAACGTGGGAATTTTATTTTTTCTACAACTTCAACACTGTACCCAGCTTGAACGAGCTTTGCAGCCGCTATAGAACCAGCAGGTCCTCCACCGATAATAAAAACGTCACACTCAGTCATTAGTAAACCTTTTGAGACAAAAATAGTATTGGCAATTATAGCAAAAACTATGTATATTATAACTTGATATTAATCACGGAATTAGGCAGATAAAGCCCCTGTTTGTTATAATTTATCAAATATATTAAAGAGAAACTATTTTGTATAAAACTTGTATCGTTATCCCCGTTTATAACAACCCGACGACTATTGAAGATGTTGTTTACGCAGCACTTAAAACCAAAAGTACAGTCATCGTTGTTGATGATGGTTCTGAACCCAGCGTGATGTTGAACATCGATGAAGATGAAGCTCTTTATCTTGTTAGACATACTCCTAACAAAGGGAAAGGAGAGGCGATCTTAACCGGTGGAAACAAGGCCAAAGAGTTAGGCTTTGACTCTTTTTTTGTTGTCGATGGCGATGGGCAGCACTTTCCTCATGAGATCACCAACTTTATAGGCAAAGACCTTGAAAAGTGTATTGTGATTGGGTGTCGAAGATTTGCAGAGAATGTCCCCGGTTCATCTAAGTTCGGGCGCAAATTCAGCAACTTCTGGATCTGGACAGAGACGGGACTTCATCTTGACGACACTCAGTCCGGTTTTCGCTCTTACCCTGTCACTGTTTTAGACCTTCCTATAGAAAAACGGCGTTATGACTTTGAGATCGAGGTACTGGTTCGTCATGTCTGGAACGGAGGCTGTATTGAAGAGGTGGAGATAGAGGTCTATTACCCTAAACCGGAAGAGCGGATCAGCCATTTTAATGCCCTCACAGACAACGTCCGTCTAACCAAATTGCACTCTAGACTCTTTTTTAAAAATATGCTGCGACTAATAGGCATCAAATAAGTTATTACTTAACACTTTCCCTAAGACATCCTACTCCTTAATAACGATAGCTTCAGTCGATATATGGGGTTGTGGTGCTAAAATACAAAAAATATTTATAGCTGTTATTTATAGGCACCTTTAGTATTCAGTTTTGTTTATTAAAAACCCCCTTTTATACCAGTTTAATGGGAAAATAGATGTCAATTAAACTCAATGCTCAACATATCGATTACAAAGATCTTTGTCATATGGAGAACGTAGAAGTCTCTAATGAAGAAGCTTTTCGTAAAAAGATTGCAGATTCACACGCATTTTTGCTTGAAGAGATCTCAACAGGTAAACCGATCTACGGTGTGACAACGGGTTACGGTGAAGCTGGAACGAACTACTCGGCATTTGAGCAGGCAAAAGAGTTGCAAAAAAATCTTTTCCGTTTCCACGGTTGTGGTGTTGGTGAGATGCTTAGCCATGACGAGTGTAAACGTATTTTATTGATCCGTTTAACTAGTCTATCTAAAGGATACTCAGGCATTACGGCTAACTTGCTAGAGCGTTTGGCATACTTTTTTAATAATGACATTATCCCGGTTATCCCATCACAAGGTTCTGTTGGCGCAAGTGGTGACTTGACACCACTTTCATACATCGCAGCAGCAATCGTCGGTGAACGTGAGGTCTACTACAAAGGTGAGATCCGCAGCAGTGCAGATGTTTATAAAGAGATTGACATCGAGCCGTATGAGTTGGAGCCAAAAGAGGCATTGGCGATCATGAACGGTACTGCGTCTATGAGTGGTATCGCAATGATCGCAATGCAGAAGTTCGAAAACTGGATGCACGCCTATGAGAGCTTTGTCGCCGGTCTCTTTGAGATGATGCATGCTGACGGTACACCGCTTCAGCCGCTTGTTCACGAAGTGAAACCTTTTGAAGGTCAGATCCGTTGTGCGGCACAACTGGCTAAAAAGCTCGAAGGTTCAGACATCGTTCAAGCCCAAGATGAGCGTTATGAGAAGTTTTTTCATGATGATATGCTCTGTATTCAAGACAAATACTCTATCCGTTGTACACCACAAGTACTAGGGATCGTTTGGGACAACCTTGAGCTGTCTAAAAAATGGGTTGAGACAGAGTGTAATGCGGTTAATGACAACCCGATCATTGATGGTGAGGGCAGAAAGATCTACACTTCTGGTAACTTCTATGGCGGTTATGTTGCACACGCAATGGACACACTGAAGATCTGTTCTGCCAATGCAGCTGACCTTCTGGACAAGCAGTTCTCTCTTCTTGTTGACCACAAGTTCAACCGTGGTATCGGTGAAAACCTTAAGATCTCAGACAAGCCTCACCACCACGGTTTCAAAGCAATGCAGATCACACTAAGTTCACTCAGCGCTGATGTTATGATGAACATCATGCCTGCATCTGTTTTCTCTCGTCCGACAGAGTCTCTGAACCAAGACAAGGTAAGTATGGGAACAACAGCCGCGTTGAACTTTAAACGTACCCTTCCAGACCTTGACAATATGCTTGCAATCGCCTTTATGGGTCTTGCACAAGCGGTTGACATTCGTGGTCATGAGGGTATCTCTCCGCAACTAGAGAATATCTACAGAAAAGTGCGTTCGGTCATCCCACCACTTGTTGAAGATCGTCGGATGGATATCGAGATCGTTAAAGTGGTCGAGATGATCAACAATGGTGAGCTCTCTTAATGAGTGATGCAAAGAAAGTACTTGTAACGGGAGCAACGGGCGCTATTGGCGAAGCCTGTGTTCGCGCCTTTGCTGATGCCGGTTACTTTGTATACATACACTACCGTTCACAAGAAGCTAAGGCACAAGCTATTTTAGATGACATTAAAAATGGCGAAATAGTTTATTGTGATGTGCGTGATGGTGAGAGTGTTAAAAACGCTTTTGGTGAGTTAGACCTTGATGTTTTGGTGAACAACTCTGGCATTACGAAAGACAATCTTTTCTTCTGGATGAAAGATGAAGAGTGGACAGATGTGATCGACACTAACCTTACCGGGATTTACCGTGTCACTAAGGCGGTTATCGAGAAGATGATACTCAAGAAAAACTGTGCGATCATCAATGTCTCTTCAGTCTCAGGGATCGCTGGAAACATTGCTCAGACCAACTACTCAGCAACTAAGGGTGGTATTATCGCCTTTACCAAGGCACTTGCACTTGAGATGGGACGTTACAAGATCCGTGTCAACTGTGTCGCGCCGGGTCTTATAGAGTCTGAGATGACCGAAGAGTTGCCGCTTAAAGAGCTTAAAAAGGGGATTCCGTTACGTCGTATCGGAAAACCGGAAGATGTCTCTGAAGTGGTACTCTTTTTAGCAGACAAAGCATCATACATTACAGCTGAGACGATCAATATCAGCGGTGGAATGGTTAGGTAGGAGATGAATATGCGTCGTGTAGTGATTACAGGTGTTGGTGTACTTTCACCGCTAGGTAATGATATGCAAGAGCTTCAAGAAGGTTTGGAATCTTCTAGAAGCGGCGTTGTCCATGTTGAGTCATGGTCAGAGTATAAAGATTTTAAGACACGTGTCTGTGGTCTAGTAAACTGGGATGACTACAAAGTGATACCGCGTAAAAGCCGCCGCTCGATGGGACGTGTCGCGATCATGGCAGCAAAAACAATGCAAGACGCGGTAAAAGATGCAGGCTTGAGCGAAGAGCAGATCTCTAATCCTCGTACGGGTATCTCATTTGGTTCGACTATGGGTTCTGATGAGGCACTTTTTGACTCTATCGGCACCATTGCTAAAGAGAAGACTTTTATTGGTCAAAACTCGATGAGCTTTTTAAAGTTTATGAGTCATACCGTTGCTGCGAACATTGCAGCGATGTTCAAGATCCACGGGCGTAACATCCCTGCCTGTTCAGCGTGTACCTCGTCTTCAATGGCGATCGGTATCGGTTATGAGAGTATTAAGTATGGCATGAGCGACATGATGTTTGTGGGCGGCTCTGAAGAGGCTCACGCTTACAATGCGGGTATCTTTGAGATCATGGCCGCTACATCAACACGCTACAACGACACACCAGACCAGACACCGCGTCCTTTTGACACGGAGCGTGACGGTCTAGTCACTGCTGAGGGTGCAGGTACGCTTGTCCTAGAAGAGTACGAAGCGGCTAAAGCACGTGGTGCGAAGATCTATGGTGAGATCATCGGTTATGCGACTTCGTGTGACGGTGAGCATATTACGACCCCATCATCTGCGGGAATGGAACAGGTTATGCGTTTAGCACTTGATGATGCGAACATCACCCCTGACAAAGTAGGTTACATCAATGCACATGCGACATCAACACCAAAAGGTGATATTGCCGAGTCACATGCGACCTACGCTGTATTTGGTGACAAGACGCCGATCAGCAGTACCAAAGGGTATATGGGGCACATCTTAGGCGGTTGTGGTGTTGTTGAGTCGATCATTGGTCTGATCAGCCTTAAAACGGGACTGTTGCCGGCAAATAAAAACCTGGTGAAGGTCGATGAGACCTGTGCACCGCTGGATTATCTGCTTGAACACCGTTATGGTAATCATGATATAGTTATGAATAACAATTTTGCATTTGGTGGGATCAACACCTCACTTATCTTTAAAAAAATAGAGGAATAATAATGACCGAAGAGTTGGTAAGAGCAACGCTAAAAGAAGTTTTGATCGAAGAGTTTGAAGTTGAAGAAGATGAGATCGTGACAGGTGCAAACTTTTTTGAAGATCTGGACATGGACAGTCTTGACGCGATCGACCTTATCGTTATGATGGATAAAAAATTAAACATTGACCTAAAAGCAGAAGATGCACAGAAAATTCGTACTATTGACGAGTTTGTTGCACTTATTATGACAAGAGCGTAAGTTATTGAGACCTCTGGGCAAACCTGACGTTCTCAGCTTAAAGCTAAATATGCTAGTACAAGACGAAAGTACGAAGGAGCTACGTGTAGCTTCAAGTGCATTCAACGAAGTAATAGCGTGTTTAGCTTTAAGCCCTTCGGGAGAGCTATACAGAGGCAATCTTGCAACAAAAGTTTCTATCACCGTAGCTTTGGCTACTCTTCAAAAAATATTTTGCACAATCTTACCTCTGTATAACCCTCTGAGAATGTCAGGTTTACCCAGAGGTCTCAATTAATGCTGTTGACACTGCTCTATGTTCTCTTCATAGTAGTAGGTCTGCGCTTTTTTGAACCCCAAGTCGTGGGTATAGCACTTTTCTCACTTGCGGCGCCATGGACTCTCTACGAACTGATCAAAAACCGCTTTAAAAATGTTTTAGTGCCTTTGGCCGCAACCATTGTCGGCTTTTTAGTCTGGTTCTTGGATTCAACCCTTGTTTTTAAAATACTGCCGGTATTGATCACCTCACTCTTTTTTGTAAAATTTGCAGAAGCCGTAATCTTCAAGAGACCCTTTTTGGCTACAATGGTACAAAAGACGCCCAAGGCGGTCTGGAGCGAAGAAAAACTGGCTTTTATTAACAGTTCGCATCTCTACTGGTTGATCATCACTACGATCAACCTGGTACTGCAGAGCGCTGTTCTGTTCGCTTCGATGAAGATCTGGGCTCTCTATACAACAGTGGGATGGTATCTGCTTTTTGGGAGTGCTTTAGTGCTGCAGATAATTTACGGAAAGGTTCGCGGTGTCAAGTAAACTCTTAAGTGCTTATATCTACGGACTTTTTATATTTTTGATGGTCTTGGCACTTTTTATTGCGGGTGCCTTCACTATATCTGTTTGGATATTTGGCGGTGACCCTCGCTGGTCATTTCAAGTTGTGGTCCGTTTTTTCTGGCGCATTTTTCTAAAAGCTTCACCGGTCATCGGTACGGTTACTGTACACAATAAACATAATTTAAATAGTGTTAAACCTGCCATTTATGTTGCTTCTCACCAATCTTCTATCGATTTTGTCCTTTTGGGCAGTAT
>JAUWLG010000299.1 GCA_030613795.1 Helicobacteraceae bacterium | reverse complement strand
GGTCAAGCGCACGATAGGTCAAGTCAACATCCAAACTGTCATCTTGCATCAACTGTAGAAGACGGCCGATGCCTAGACGAGTCTGATCAGTATCTTCACTTTTCATCTTTTTCAAAGGACGGTCAAACGCAGCACAGAGGTCACGTGCCACACCACGGATACTAAGGCAGTCTCCACGGTTTGCTGTTAGTTCAATTTCGATCTGATCGTCATTAAAATAAGGATTATTACGGATCTCTTCGCCAAGCTTAACTTCGCCGACACTCTCATCAATCACCATGATCCCATCTTCAAGTTTTGGCAGGCCTATCTCTGTTGACGAACAGATCATCCCTTCAGAGTCTACACCACGAAGTTTGACCGGTTTGATCTTGAGTCCGCCCGGCATCTCTGCGCCCAATGTTGCTACAGCGACCGTAATACCTTCACGTACATTTGCAGCACCACAGACGATTTGTCTGACAGTTGAACCAAGGTCTACTTGACAGACATTTAACTTATCAGCGTCAGGATGTTTTTCACAGGCTGTCACCCTACCAAAAACGATCTTTTCAGGTATATCAAAAGAGGTAACACTATCCACTTCAAGACCAATGTTGTTAAAGGTCCTTGCCAAATCATCTGTAGTAATATAGTCGAGTTTAATCCACTCGTTTAACCAACTGCGTGTTACGATCATTGAAACTGCTCCAAAAGTCTGACATCACCTTCGAACAGTGAACGAAGGTCTCCGATGTGTTGAATTAACATAGCAAAACGCTCGACACCAAGGCCAAAAGCGTAACCACTGACATCTTCATAACCTACTGCTTTAAATACATTTTGATCAACGATCCCACAACCAAGAACCTCTAACCAACCTGTCTTAGAACAGACACGACAGCCCTTACCTTCACAGAAGATACAGCTGATATCAACTTCAGCAGATGGCTCGGTGAACGGGAAGAAACTTGGACGGAAACGTACTTCAACATCGCCGAACATATACTTCAAAAAGTCTTCCAGTATGAACTTGAGGTTAGCAAAAGAGACTTTCCCCTCTTCATCAACAACAAGAGCTTCTACCTGGTGGAACATCGGTGTATGTGTCAGGTCAAGGTCGCGTCTAAAGACAGAACCCGGAGCGATCATACGGATCGGCGGTTTAGTGTGTAACATCGTACGGATCTGAACCGGTGAGGTGTGAGTACGAAGAAGCATCTCATCTTTGAAATAAAATGTATCTTGCATGTCACGTGCCGGGTGATACTTAGGCAGGTTCAATGCTTCAAAGTTATGGAAATCATCTTCGACCATTGGCCCTGTATTAACAGCAAAGTTCATCGAGACAAAGTACTCAACGATGCGATCCATCGTCTGCATTACCGGGTGTAAAGCACCGCGTTCAGCTGTTGCAGAAAAGAGAGAAACATCGATCTTCTCCGCTCTCATTGCCGCTTCTAGTGCCTCTGTAGCCAAGATGATCTTACGCTGATTAAACAGCTCAGTCATCTTGCCTTTATGAATATTCAAGTTCTTTGCAAACTCTGCTTTTTCTTCATTAGCTACTGTCTTCATCTTAGCAAATTCAGCTGCAAGCACACCTTTTTTACCAAAAACAGCAATACGGATCTCTTCGAGTACTGCTACCGAATCCGCTGCTTCAATTTTGTCATACCACTGTGTCAAATGGAATCTCCATGTAGGCTCTTAATAGAGGTCAAATCGACCCCTCACCTGATTATAATATCGCGTATTTTATCCAAAGAGTATTAACTTAATCTTGAAGCCCTATATTACGGGCTTTTGAGTGCTTAACTCTCAGCTATTTAATAACTCTATGATACAATGATAAAAATCAATATTTAGAGGTAAATAGATGTGTCTGTTTTGTAAAATTGTTAATAAAGAGATCCCGGGGAACGTTGAAATGGAGAGTGAAAACTTTCTAGCATTTCATGATATCAACCCAAAAGCACCTGTACATATCCTTGTTATTCCAAAAAAGCATGTTGACAGTTTCAATGAGGTGAGCCCTGAGATGATGGCAGAGATGACAACGTTTATTCAAGATGTTGCTGAACATGTGGACATCAAAGAGTCAGGTTTCCGTCTCATTTGTAATGTCGGCGAAAATGGTGGTCAAGAGGTGAACCACCTGCACTGGCACGTCATTGGTGGGGCTAAACTTCGATTTCCTCATTTGACGGATGCGGATCCAAAAGACTTTTTATAACCCTTATTTCCCTTGGTTCCAAGGGATTTTTCTTTTATTTATGCTTATTTAACTACCTGTTTTCTTACATCTTTAATTTGAAACTTCTATTAGCTCAAAACTTTTATCTTGAACATAAATCCCCTCTACTTTTAAACTGTGATTGTCCGAACTTTTTCTCTCTGTCGCGTCAGAGAGATAGTTTTCGAGAAAAAGAGAGAGACGCTGTTAATCTGACGTTGCAATTCAATCTCTAAAGCAGTTGATTTACTGTCCTCTCAGTTTATCGACTACAGTAGCTACTGCTAAAATATAGTTTAAATTGTCCTAATTCCTTTGTTAATGCGTTAGAAGATTAATTTTGGCAGTAGTGCCAAAATGCCTGGTCTTTCAATGTTAAAGTTCAAACAGTAACTAGACCCGAAGGCAATTGCACTTTCTTCTTTACCGTTAGCTTTCTGCTTTGTGCACGCA
>JAUWLG010000007.1 GCA_030613795.1 Helicobacteraceae bacterium | reverse complement strand
CTATCAGATATGCCTTTTACACTGACATGGCAAAACTTTTGTAAAACTTGTCTAATATATTCGGCTACAATATTGTTTTTTGAGGCATCAATGAAATTTATCGCCTCTACATTTTTTCCCCGATAGGAACTTAGGGGTCAGGTGATGAATCTACACTTTATCTCGCGAAGCGTCACATCCCTAAAGGTATCGCAAAGTCGAGTTAGCTTTTTTACATAACTTCTATCGTTCATTCATTGTGCAATGATTAATTTGTGGGTCAAAAACGAGCCAAACAGCACCCTGTACTCAAGTACTGTAAGGAATGCAACATAATTTTCTTATTTGAACAGTCCTTTTAGCAGCTTGTTTATCTGTTTGCCTGCCTCTTTTTTGAGTTCACGCTCGATCAGTTTTGACGCATCAATAGTCACTTTTGGCTTATTGACATTCCCTTTCAACTGTACTTTCAAAGGGTTGTTATTGGCAATGATATCGAGCTTGGCATCGATCTGTTTGGTCTTTGAATTAAGGTAGATCTTTTTACCGATGATCGAGGACTTGTTTGAACGCATATCCAAGTCGGTATAAATATTTTCTTGTTGAATACGGCTTCTAAAGGTTGAGACGAAATTTTCTTTATAAAGATCAGTTTTGCCGTACTGTTTTACTAAGTCCAGCATCTGGTTTTTTGTAAAGTGCCCATTGGTAGTTTTAGCATAGAACTTTCCGCTCTTTTTAGCAAGATTATAATCGAGTTTGCCGTTAAGAGCCGAGTCAAAGATTTCAGGATACATTAGCATTTTCAGCATGCCAAGGGTATTTAACTTTTTCATGTCTGCATGAAGATCATCATTATGAAGTCTGGCATCAATCTTACCGCCAAAAAGTTTCGAATGTGCAGTAAAGTCCAGATCTTTAGCTTTAGAGAGTTCACCGCTTACCGTGACGGCACCTTTTAGATGACGCTGAGTCGCAAAGTACAATTTGTCGAGGTCAGGTATCTCTGCCCTGTAATCAGCATGCAATGACGCTTTGTCAACATTAAAGCGTGCCTGCTTTACTTTGAGTTTTGCCAGGTTTGAGTCCACGTTAATTTTGGTGTCAATGGTGTTTTTTGAAAGTATTGAAACAGCTTTAGCTGTAAATGTCGTTTTTGGCATCGCTTTAAACTCAAATGCTTTTTCAACCGTTTTGGTATCCACCCTGCCTTTAGTGACACTGCTTAGGATCTTGCCGGAGAGTTTCCCTTTACGTGCATCATCAATATTGGCATCGACATGCAAGAGCCCATCCGCATAATGCGGTTGTTCTACCATATATAAGATCTTAGAGAGTTGCATATTGGCTATTTTGGCCTTGATACTTCGTGGTGCAAACGATTCAAGTTTAGCGTTAAAATCAGCATCTGCTCCGGCAATTTTAGCCCTGCCGTCAACATTTAATGATTTTTCATCGCCTTTAGCTGTAGCTGAAAGTTCAAATGCGCCGCGTAAAGGTGCTTTAGTGATCGGCTTTAGGAGTTCAAGCCTGGAGATCGCAAGCTTTAGGTCTAGGTCCATTGCCAATGTTTTGGGTTGAACAGTCCCTTTTGAATTAATCTTTGCAAGATCTGAAACAAATGAGGCCCTGTATTTAATATCTCTACCTGCAAGTTTCGCTGATATGTCACTGGTAAATGTTGTTTTTGGCACGTCGATCTTGTAATCTCTTTTGAGTACTTTCTTGTTAAATGAGGCTTTTGCAATACTGACGTCGACATTGCCTCGTAAGTTGTCAGGGTTTAGGTCATCTAACTTAATATCACCATTCAGTTCGCCGTTCGCAAAGTTAGGTTGTCCTGCCATAAAGATGAGCTTTTCCAAACGGGCATTTTTAATTTGTGCTCGCAATTTATGGGGCTGCATCTCTTTTAGGGCAATGTCATAGGTGGTCTCACTTTTAGCTATGTCTGATCTGCCTTGAATCTGCATTGCTTTTTTATCACCTCTGATCTGACCGGATGTTGCAAAAGGACCACGAATCGGCGCATTCGTTAGTGGTTTAAATAGCGCCAACTCTTTGATGTTCAGATCGTAGACAATATCACTTTTCAAGGTGGCTGGTTCAAAAGAACCTTTTGAATTTATCTGCGCTAAATTAGAGAGCAGCGACAGGGTATAATCGATCTCTTTGCCTTTTAAGTCAGCGTTAAACTGGGTGTTGAAATTAGTTTTCGGTAATGCTATACCGTAAGATCTTTTCATTGCTTTAGAAAAAACAGTCCCGTTGCTAATGTCCAGTTTTGCACTGCCTTGCAGGTTTTCAGGGTCAAGGTTGGAGAGGTCCACATTTAGGTTTACGTCTGCCTCTGCATACATGGTTTCGCCTGCCAG
Organism: Helicobacteraceae bacterium; assembly: GCA_030613795.1. Classification (GTDB taxonomy): domain Bacteria; phylum Campylobacterota; class Campylobacteria; order Campylobacterales; family Sulfurimonadaceae; genus Sulfonitrofixus. The sequence goes on along the minus strand of JAUWLG010000007.1, from coordinate 14,085 downwards.
GTAGAGCAATTTGGAAAGTTTGGCATTTTTAACAGTTGCGAGCACTTTAGAGGGTTTAAAATGCGCCAATGTGATGTCATAACGGCTGTCGCTTCCGGCAATATCGCTTGTACCTAAAATGTTAAGTGCAGCTTCATCTCCTTTAACGTGACCTTGTGTTGCAAATGCTCCACGTAAAGGTGCATTGGTGAGAGGACGAAGTAAGGCAAGTTCTTTAATATTAAGGTCATAATTCAGATCCATGCTAAGCGGCGCCGCTATGAGTCTGCCTTGTGAACTGAGTGTGAGAAGATTAGACTGGACTGTAGCTGCATAATCTACCGAGTCACCTTGAAGTTTAGATACAACCTTAGCTCCAAATTGCGTCTGTGGCAGCGTAATATTAAAGTCACGGCGCATAAGCGCTGTGTCAACCATACCTTTTTTGACCAAGAAGCTAATGTCACCGTCAAAATTTTTAACATCAATACCTTTAATGTCTGTTTGCAGCGATACATTGGCATTGGCATAAGCCTTTTCACCAGCCAGGGCTAAAAGTTCATCAAGTTGAGCATTATCAACAGTTGCGATGACCGTTGCAGGGTTAAAGTCTTTGAGCGTAAGATCATAATGGGTCTGTGAAGAAGCAATGTCACTGTCACCGACTATTTTCATCTCAAGAGCATCACCTTTTGCCGTACCGTTGATATGGATCTTGCCTTGAGACTTTCGCTCTAAAAACGCTTCAAGCTCACTCATCTTTTCAAAAGCAATGGTGTAGACAGCATCAACGGATTGTGAAAAAGGTGAATACGTCCCTGAAGCGGTAATAAGATTAGAAGGTGTCAGTGCAATTTTGAGATCAAAACTGCTCATGTCAAGTGCAAAGGTCTCAACAACTGCTTTTGTCTGAAGTGAGGCGTTGAGCCTCTTTTCTATAATGGGCTTGACAATGCCATTTCCAAACGGGGTGAACAGCAGCGTGTAGATAACAATAGTCAGAGTCAGTAAAATAGAGAGAGCAATGCCAAACCACTTCATAAATAGCCTTTATGTACTTATATAGTGACAATTATATTCTATTAATATTAATGCGTCTCTCTAAGAAAGTAGTTTTTGAGATGATATTTATGGGTTTTATGACAGTTGATTTTACAAAAATACTTGTTCAATATAATTCATTACATCATCTATTTTTTTATTCGCAAAATATACTATTGAACATTTATTCTATGATGCATAATAGAGTTTTTAAGAGAAACAAATTATTCTCTGTAATTACACACTCATGCTCGGGAACGACATCTCTAAAACAACACAATCGACATCTGTTTTAAAAGGCCCATGCAGTTCATGAGGCGGACGGCTGGCGTAGTCGCCTATCTCTAACCATCTATCAACAGAGGCATCATACATCCGGCCTGAAATTATCATCACCTCTTCAGGATAAAGATGACTGATGGCACCAAAAGCAGAGGTGTCTGCTCCTGCTTTGAAACGGGTTAGTCGCGTATAGTCACCCTTCTCATCCATAGCAAGTGTATAAAACTCGACTAAACCATCAGTACCTTCGATGACTTCCCATTTGTCTGCATTTTCATCCAAAAGTGCATTAAAATAGGTCATTGTCGCTTTAGGCACGTGTACTCTTATGATCGCACTAGCGTATTTGTATCAGTATGTTCAAATACATTTCCATAGATGTCAACCATCGTTGTCTCATAGTAATGGAGTTCATCAGCTTTAATGGTCAATGCATGTTTGAACGAAAGTGTTTTGGCATTTTTGTGCATAAATGGTGACTGCACTACATTCCAAGCACTATCATCTACGTCGGACACTACAGTCAGTACAACATTACCCTCACTGTCATGTGTCGCATTACCACCTGCCAATAGAGCCACAGCACGAGGGATGACGATAGATTGCATCACGATGTTCTGCTCTTTATCCCACATCCAGTAGCCTGTCTGATCATGAAAGACTTCGTCATCTGATTTACGGCGGACAACCTGAAGATAACGCACCGCAGCGAGCAACTGCCTTTCTGCATTTTCAGCCGTGCCTACCTCTTCAAACGTAATTGTCTCGTAATATGGATTTTCTTCTTTACCCTTCGGATTAGGTGCCACATCTAACCCTTTGACCCCTATCCAAGTACCTTTTAGACCTGCCAATGGTCCATAATCAATGTTCTCTTCTGCCATCACTTCTCCTTTACTAGAATATTATAGTACATTCTACTACAACTAAGAGGCAAAGAGAGTGCCAGTCATCTCTTTATCCTGCTGTTACATCACTGCATTTTTTCTTGAAATACTCTTGATCCGCTTTACACAACGGGCAGCTTTTTGGTGCCTTTTTACCTCTATGGACATGTCCGCAGACCTCACAAATCCACTCTTCATTGTTTTCACTGTCAAAGAATCCTTCGGCTTCAAGCGCCGCTTTAAGTGCCAAGTATTCTGCTTCATGCTCTACTTCTACTTTTCCGATAGCTCTGAAAAGTCTGGCAATATCGTTCAACCCTTCTTCTTTGGCAATAGCAGCAAAGTTCGGGTACATCTCTTCATGTTCATAGCGCTCGCCGTCTGCCGCATAAGCAAGATTTTTCTTGGTAGTGTCCAGCTCTATGTCATTGACAAGTTTGTTATAGGCTTTAAATTCTGCCATCGCATGGTATTTCTCATTGTCTGCAGCTTCTTGAAAGTGTCTGGCAATTCTGTGAAGACCTTCTTCCATTGCTACATCTGCAAAGAACTCATACTTGTTTCTAGCCTGGCTCTCACCCGCAAACGCTTTCATAAGGTTTACTGCTGTCAGGCTCTGTGTTATGCATACCATCTCCTCTCCACAACATACAAGCGTACCGCCGCCTACATATTGAACCTCTACCTCATTGCCACACTTACTGCATTTGTATGTTTCGTACTCTCTCATGGGTATCTCCTCAGATAAATTATAAAGGATAATTTTTTTCCTTTGACTAATTGTATTGCATGTACTCTTAAAGGAAAATAATTATCCTTTAGTACTTTTAAACTATATGTAATGTATAAAAAAATATTATTAAAATGCTGTTATGAATTATGAAATACTTTTAAAAGAACATGCACTAAAGGTCACGCCGCAACGAGTAGGGATCTTGTCTTTAATGGACAAAGCCGGTCATATAAGTGTTGAAGATCTATATACTAAAATATCCAGACAGTTTCCTTCGATCTCTTTGGCGACACTTTATAAAAACATCCACTCTATGCTTAAAAACGACCTGATAAAAGAGGTAAAAGCAGCCAATATGAAATCAAAATATGAGCTCAATAAAGCACCCCATGCACATCTTCTGTGTGAAGAGTGCGGAGAGTTTAAAGATTTTCCGTTAGACATAAACAGTCTGCTGGAAAATGCTGTTAAACAAAGCCATTATAAGATGCATGAGAGCAGCATTATTTTTTCCGGTATCTGTCCCGCATGCCAGAAATCGTAACACCGATTTTCCAGACACTCTTTTTTTAGTTTAGACGATGCGGCATAAACCCGTTTTCTATTGCACACATACTAAAAATTGCATCTCTAAAACAACGCGATCTTCATCGCTCCCTTCGACTGCCTCCTACCTCTCACTGTTTTCATTATTACGCCACTAACTAAATAGGCAAATATCAAAAGAGCGAGAAGAGGTAAGATTTGAACGAAGAGATGTGAAGCCTAGCCGTAGCTAAGCTGAAATATCTATTTGTTTGAAGATTGCCTCTTATCGCTCTTCCCGAAGGGTGAGGTGCTTTTGCATATACTCCGCGTTAGATATTCTTCACCGTAGCTATGGCTACGCTAAAGAACATCTGCCTTGATTATGTACAAAATCATCCTCATTGCTATTTGCCTATTTAATTGGTGGCGTAATAAGCAAGGCGTTAAACTACTTTGTCGTTCTCTTTGCTATCAGCTACGCCTTTTTCGCAAAGTACTCTTTAGTTAGCATAAAGATCACCGGACTGAGCAGCACAATGGCGATGAGGTTTGGTATGGCCATCAACGCGTTAAGCGTGTCTGCCAGAAGCCAGATGAACTTTAGGTCCATCATTGAACCAAAAGGGATGACCAAGACCCATAAAATACGAAACGGAATGATCGCTTTTTGACCAAAGATATAATAGACACTTTTTTCACCGTAAAAGCTCCAACCTACCAGTGTGGTAAAGGCAAAGACGATAAGTCCGATTGTCACCACATACTCACCGACATACGGCAAGGCTTTAGAAAAGGCCAGCATCGACAAGGCCGCCCCGCTCTCACCTGAAGTATAAGCTCCTGTCACAACGATAGCAAGACCGGTGATCGAACAGATGATGATGGTGTCGATAAAGGTCCCCATCATCGCGACAAGGCCTTGACGAACTGCGGAGTCTGTCTTAGCAGCTGCATGCGCGATAGGTGCTGAACCAAGACCGGCTTCATTAGAGAAGATACCACGGGCTACACCAAACTGCAGTGCCGCCCAGACAGAAGCACCGGCAAAGCCTCCCATGGCTGCGGTTGGGGTAAAAGCAGATGTCACGATCGTACCGATCGCCGCCGGTATCTCCGTGATGTTCATGGCGATAATCACAACACCACTCACAAAATAAGCAATCGCCATAAAAGGTACAACCGCACCAGCCACATGAGCGATACGTTTGATCCCGCCGATGAGTACAAGACCGACCAAAATTGCAAGAGCGATGCCACTGTAAAGTTCAGGGATACCAAACGATGATTCAAGCACGTCAGAGACAGAGTTAGCTTGAATCGTGTTACCGATCCCAAAACCGGCGATCGACGCGAACAGCGCAAAAAGAAAGGCCAACCACTTCCAGTTGTCACCCAGACCATTTTTGATGTAGAACATCGGACCACCCACATGGTTGCCCTCTTCATCTTTTTCACGATAGGTCACGGCAAGAACTGCCTCAGCGTACTTGGTCGCCATACCTAAAAGCGCGGCCACCCACATCCAGAACATAGCACCCGGACCACCCATAAAGATGGCGGTTGCAACACCGGCAATATTACCGGTTCCGATAGTAGCAGAAAGCGAGGTCATCAAGGCATTAAAAGGGGAGATCTCACCCTCTTGTTTGTCCTCTTTGCGTCCTTTCCAGATGAGCTTAAACCCGTCAGGAATATGACGAACCGGTAAAAAGCGAAGACCCAATGTCAGGTAAAGACCCGTACCCAGAATAAGCACTAACATCACCGGTCCCCAAACAAAACCGTTGACCGCTACGATCATCGAGTGTATCGCTTCCATTTTCATCCTATATATACATTGTTATATAGGACACCTCTAAGATCCGAGAGGGGTTTTAGAGGTGCCCTAAAGCAACTTATTATACCTATTTTATAATATATTGCTATTATACGTTTAACTAGATATCAGAGGAATTTTTAGAATGAAAGCATTTGCTATTAACCCGGAGACAAAGGATATAGAAGAGATCGAGATCGAGATGAAAGCCAACACGGTCTACAGCTTTTTCAATTCCATATTGATTGATGAACTCCCAACGCTCAACCAACATATTATCTATTGCGATGCCAACGCCCTTTCAGAACAAAAAGATGCTTTTTTCTTAGGCGAACAGCTTATCATCGGCAAAGCACTCATTATTGGCCAGATAGGCATGGAAGAGAGCGATGCGAACATCCCGGAAGAAGCACTTCTAGATCTTATAGATCATGAAGTAAATTCATTTTATAAAGAGACTCTTGCGTTACTTTCACAAAGTGATATTAATCTTTATCGTACTTTTGAAGTGATGCAAAATGATGAAACGATTCCTCTCAATATTGAATGGGTACTCTACACGTTTAACATGGCTGACGATAGAACAAAAGAGTATTTCCTCAAGGAGCTCAAAAAAGCACTAGAAACAGAGAACGATATTTTAGAACACCTCATAAAAATGGCAAAACTTGCTATCAATGCAGCACAATAGAGTAGCAAAATGAATAAAGTCTACATCACCGACCTCGATCACACCTTTTTACGAAGCGATCTAAGTGTCAGTAACTTTTCCAAGACGATCTGGAATAAAAAAGCCAAAGAGTCCATCCTCTCTATCGCTACAGCACGAAGTTTCTACTCCGCAATGAAGTTGCTGCCCGATCTGACATTCAACGCACCGATGATCTTGCTTGATGGTACGCTCATTGCGACACCCGACAAAAAGATCATCGATACCAAGTTTCTTGACACGGCTGCTGCAAACGATCTCATAGCTGAAGCGATCAAGTTTGACAAGATCCACCCTTTTGTTATCGGTCTTAAAAATGATGCCCTTGATGAGAGTTTTGACTTTCCCCTGACGCAGACGCCCACGCAGGCTAAAGTCCTGCTCAACTATAGAGATGATGCGAGGCTTATGGAGTTTGAAAACGTCGTTGCTCAAGAGCGGACATTCAAAGTGGTCTACATGGCTTCAAAAGAGCGTCTCATCGCTCTTACCGCCCATCTTCAAGCGATCTATGGAGAGACCTTTCATTTTAAACTCTCTCCGGAGAACTATACCGGTGACTACTTCTTGACCATCGTTCATCCCCTTGGAGACAAGGCACATGCACTCCAAAAGGTGTGTGATTATCTCGATCGTTCGCTTGACGATGTGACCGTCTTCGGTGACAGTATCAATGACATCGAGATGTTTAAACTTGCCGGTATGTCCGCTGCTGTTGCGAATGCACTTGCAGAGACCAAAGCGGTCGCTAAGACCATCCTACCCCACAGTAATGATGAAGATGCCGTGGCACACTACTTGAAATCTACAATGAAGTGAGACAAAATGCACGATAACGCTAAACAGTCCAGCCTGATACCAATGTTCATCATCGGTATCCTCTTTTTTATCTTCGGTTTTGTCACCTGGCTTAACGGCTCACTCATCCCCTTTTTAAAACTCATCTGTGACCTTAATGACTTCCAAGCCCTCTTTGTCACCTTTGCCTTCTACATCGCCTACACGACAATGGCCTATCCAATGTCTTTTATCCTCTCTAAAAGCGGTTACAAAAATGGGATGGCGATCGGTCTGGGTATTATGGCTATCGGTGCCCTGCTTTTCATACCGGCAGCATTCAGTGCAAACTTTATAATCTTCTTGGTGGCACTCTTTACACTCGGTAGCGGACTGACTATCTTGCAGACCGCCTCTAACCCCTACATCGTTCTTGTCGGTCCGACTGAGAGTGCCGCGATGCGTATCAGTATTATGGGACTTATCAACAAAAGTGCAGGTATCCTGGCACCGCTTGTCTTTACCGCCCTTATCTTCACTGATCTTGGTTCGTTTTCAAAAGAGGTACTTTCAAGCAGTGAGATCGAGATGTTGGCTTCCAAACTGATTGTCCCATATCTTATCATGGCCGTCATCTTGACTGGGCTTATCTTTTTAGTGCTATTTTCGTCACTGCCGGAGATCGAGTTCAATGATGCAGAGGAGGATGAAGAGAGAACACACATCTTTCACTACCCACAGATCATACTCGGCGCTATCGCACTCTTTTTCTATGTTGGTGTCGAAGTGGTCGCAGGTGACACCATCGGTCTTTTTGGTCAAAAACTGGGTGTGGACAACTACACAGCCCTTACTTCATACACCATGGTCTTTATGGTTCTCGGTTATCTTGTCGGTGTCTTCGGCATCCCGAAGTACCTCTCTCAAGAGAGAGCGCTGACCTATTCAGCTGTTGGAGGTTTCGTAACGATCACAGCCCTACTCCTCAGCTCAGATCAAAGCTATGTTATTTCAAACGTCTTGTGGGGGTGGAGCGGCCTTGCTAGTATTCCTGACCCTGTGGCTTTGGTTGCCATTTTAGGTTTCTCTCACGCACTTGTATGGCCAGCTATCTGGCCACTTGCCTTGGAAGGTTTAGGAAAGTTCACCGCACAAGGAAGCGCCCTGCTTATTATGAGTATCGCCGGCGGTGCTATCTTGCCGCTTGTCTTTGGTCAGATGGCTGACATCGGCGGCGACATGCAGTTCGCCTACGTCATCACGATCCCTTGTTATCTCTTCATCCTCTACTATGCACTCAAAGGGCATAAACTCAAGCGTTGGAGATAGTCTATAAAAAGCTGGTTCCTGTGACTAGCGAACGAACTAAATACCCCAAACATGGTACTGTACGAAATCTGTGCATGCTTGTTTACCATTGCACCCCACTTTATGCTATTATTTTAGCAATTTAACACTAGAGAGTACATGGACATAATTATTGTATTGGCTTTGATCACAGCCTCCGGGATGTTTTCGGGCCTGACTATTGGACTTATGGGTCTTGGTATTGACGATGTACAACGCTCTGCTGATCTTGGCGATAAAAATGCGGCTAAGGTACTTCCTGTTATCAAGAGCGGTAATCTTCTGCTTGTCACCTTATTGCTTGGCAATACCGCTGTCAACGCCACCCTTTCCATTTTTCTCGGCGGCGTTGTAGGTACCGGCCTCATGGCAGGGGTAATCTCAACAGCACTTATCCTTGTCTTCGGCGAGATCCTTCCTGCTGCCGCACTGACACGCCACGCCCTTGTTGTCGGAGCTAAAGTAGCCGGACTGGTCAAAGTCTTGATGTTTGTTTTTTACCCTGTTTCCGGTCCTATCAGCATGCTGCTTGACCGCGTTCTTGGCGAACAGCTACCTGACATGCTAAACCGCCGGGAACTTCGCCATGTTATCGAAACGCATCAGCAATCTCAAGATAGCGATATCGATGCCCTCGACCGCGACATTATCCTCGGTACCCTCTCCCTGCAGGAAAAAACCGCCGAAATGATCATGACACCATGCGAACAGGTCGTTACTGTCGGGTATAAAGACATACTCGACGAAACAATGATCAGTAAGCTCAAAGAGAGTGGCTATACACGTTTTCCTGTACTGCGCGACGACCGTATAGTTGCCGTTCTCAACATCAAAGAGCTTGTCGGGGTCGCACTTAAAAATAATCTTGTTAAAGAGTTCATTACAGACAGACTCATCCATATCCACACCAATATAAAAGCTGACGACATGCTCAACCGTATGATCAAAGGCAAGGTGCACATAGCCTCTGTCAGCGACCAGTCAGGCTGGGCCGGCATCATCACCATGGAAGATGTTCTAGAAGCACTGATAGGACATGAGATATCTGATGAATACGGGCATTAACCCGCACTATTACGGTACCAATTAAACATCAAATATTCAGATGTTTAGTTGGTGCCGTAATACATATTCAAAACAAAAGTCTACTCATACCTCAGAGCATCTATCGGATTCATGTTGGCTGCTTTGCGTGCCGGGATAATGCCGAAGAGTATACCGATCAGCATTGAAAAGAGCAGCGCCACCATCGTAATGCTTGGGTCGATAACAAGCGTTATATCCATAGCACTTGACACACCCACGGTAATCGCCATACCGATTAGTATGCCCACAATACCGCCAAGACCCGAAAGCACGACAGCTTCAATAAGAAACTGAATAAGAATATCTTGGGCCATCGCACCGACCGCCATACGTATGCCGATCTCCCTCGTACGTTCGGTCACTGAAACAAGCATGATGTTCATAATGCCGATACCCCCGACGATCAACGAGATCGCTGCAACAGCACCAAGCATCATCGTAAGCATCGACGTGATCTTGGAGATCGTATCGAGCAGTGCCGTCATACTTCGTACCGAAAAGTTGTCTTCCTCCCCCGCTTTAATATGCCTGCGTTCTCTCATTAGCTGCTGAATCTGCAGTGACGCTTCTTCAAGAGGAATATTTTCTTTGACCAACGCCATAATAAGGTGAATGTTTTCGTTTCCGCTGATGCGGCGCTGAAACATCTTGATCGGCACCAAGACAAGATCGTCCTGATCCATACCGAAGGTGTTCGCACCTTTTGCTTCGAGTACACCAACCACTTCACAGGAGAAGTTCTGAAGGCGGATCTTTTTGCCAACAGCCGATTCGCCCGAAACAAAAAGCTCCTTAATAACGGTCTGACCAAGAATACAGGTATTTTGCCCCGTTCTAAGTTCACTTTTTTCAAAATGTCTTCCCTCTTTCAGAGCCCAGTTCTGCACGTCAAAGTAGTCGTTATCAGTACCTCTGATACTGGTTTGATAGTTCCGGTCTTTATAGAGTACCGTCATGGAAGTACTCTCCAGGGGCGAGATTGCCTCTAACGTAAAAATTGAGCTTTTGAGGACGTCAACATCTTTCATTTTAAACGCTTTAACAAGAGAGGAGTGACCGCCGGGACCCTGCTCCTGACCAGGCAAAATATAGAGTGTATTGCTGCCAAGTTCGCCGACGCTTTGCGTGATCGATTCGCTGGCGCCCTTGCCGATGTTGACCATGGCGATGACTGACGCGATCCCGATAACGATACCTGTTGCCGTAAGCAAAGAACGCATAAGGTTTCGCCTTATCTCACGTATGGCCTGTAAAAAAGCATTAAGCAACATTGTTGCTCTCCTTTTCGATCATACCGTCACGTAGATAGATAATCCTGGACGCGTAAGCGGCAATCTCTTTTTCGTGCGTCACCATGATGACCGTAATGCCATCTTCGTTAAACGTCTTGATGAGCTGCATGATCTCGTGGCCGCGTTTGGTGTCAAGATTACCCGTCGGCTCATCCACTATCAGCACTTTTGGATGTGTCACCATTGCCCTTGCGATCGCCACACGCTGCTGCTGACCGCCAGAAAGCTGCCCGGGGTCATAACCCATGCGATCTTCAAGGCCTACGCTTGTAAGCGCTTCAAGGGCCCTCTCTTTTCGCTCCTTTGCATGCATACCCAGGTAGACCAGCGGCATCTCCACGTTTTCGAGTGCAGAGGTCTTTTTCAAGAGATTGAACCCCTGAAAGACAAACCCAAGGATATAGCGTCGAAAAAGAGCCAGTTGATCTTTTGAAAGTGCCCTGATATCCGTATCTAAAAAAGAGTAGCCTCCATCGCTTGGTACATCCAATGCGCCAAGGATATTTAAAAGAGTGGATTTTCCACTTCCGCTGGGTCCCATAATGGCCACAAACTCCCCTCTCTTTATCTCCAGATCGATCTCCTTCAACACATGGGTAGCCGCTTCACCGCTGCCGTAGGTCTTCGTCACCTTATCAAGCTTGATCATTGACGCTTCTCCTGCGTAACAATGAGAGGGTCTCCTTCATGTAACTCTTCGGAAGAGACAGCCGTTTTTGAACCACTGTTGCCAAGCACTTTGACATAGGCTTTTTTAGGCTGACCGTTGTCAAGAACCCACACATGCGGTTTTGGATCAATGGTAGTTTTCTCTTTCTCGTCAAACCCAAAAAACTGCTCTGTCTTCGGTTTTATCGGAATATAGAGCAGCGCTGCTTTGGGAACGATGAAGGTACTGCTGAGTGTTTCGGTAATGATATCGGCATCGGCACTCATACCCGGTTTGAGCAGAAGTTCCTCGTTATCTACATCCATCACCGCTTTATAGGTCACAACACCGTCAACGATCTCCGAGTTGACCCGAACCAGTTTGATGCGTGCTTCAAAGCTTGTTTCAGGGTAGGCATCCACGCTGAACGTTGCGATCTGTCCGGCTTTTACTTTGGCGATGTCGGCTTCATCAATACTCGCTTGCAGTTCCATCTTAGTCAGGTCTTTGGCGATCTTAAAAAGAACCGGTGTCTGAAATGAAGCGGCGACCGTCTGCCCCGGATCGATATTGCGTACTAAAACAGTGCCGTCGATCGGCGAGTATATCGTCGTTCTTTCAAGATCATATTTTGAGGAGACAAGCGCGTGTTTGGCCTGCTCAATCTGTGCTTTTGCACTTCTGACCTGCGCTTTTGCGACCAGATAGTTTGCCCAGTCTCGGTCCCAGTCACTTTGTGAAGGCAATCTCCCTTCCGTTGACTTTTTTAATGATTTATTTCTCTCAACTGTTGCGTTCGCCTGATACAACAGTGCATTCATATTCTCCAAAGATGCCTTTGCAACGTTCAACGACGCATCTGCCCTGCTGAGTGTACTTTGATACTTTGTTTTGTCCAACTGTGCTAGTATCTGACCTTTTTTGACCTGATCATTATAATCTGCATAGACCTTCACTATCGTACCCGATACTTCTGTACCCACTTTGACATTCTCCACCGGTTCTATATAACCCATGGCAGAAACCGTCAACGTCAGATCACCTTTTTCAAGGGGCTGTGTCACATAGCGGTAGACCTCTTTTCTCTCTTTCGGCGTAAAAAAAAAGTACCCTCCTACACTTAGCAGTAGTACGAACAGTGCAATGCCTATCTTCCACTTCATTGCACTGCTTTTGTATCCAGTGATCTTCTGCATCTCTTCCATCATACACCTTCAATGTTTTGTATCGAAATAGAGTGATATCTGCTCTATTATAATGTTATAACGCTGTATATTTTTTTCAAGTTTATATATCTGTACAAAGTTCCTGAGCGATACGGCCTAAAAAATTGACATAAACTCTTATTTTCTGCATTTAGGACACCTCTAATAACCCTAGTCAGCCTCAGCGTTACAGAGAAGTTCACAATCAAGGCGACCTTTTGAAGACCTAGCCATAGCTAAGGCGAGAAAGGGCAACGCTGAGTGTGAACTTCTCTGTAACGCCCGAAGGGAGGCAAAAAGAAACGCAACCTTGCACAAAATTTTTCATCGTCGTAGCTTTAGCTATAACTTAAAAAAAGTTTTGCACAACCTCACATCTCTTTTTGCCTCTGAGGCTGATTAGGGTTTTTAGAAGTGCCCTTTAATATAAAGCCTGAGATGTTGATGATCACTTCAACCCTATGCGTCCCAGAGGTTTCCTGTTTCGAAATTACTGTAGGTATACAGACGTAAATAGCTCATATTTTCTATGATGAAGGTCAAACTTGATGAAATAAAGAGATTATTATGGATTGGCAGTGTTAGTGTTTGATATACATTCCCATCAAAGACGATGGGAACGAGCTGAACTTCGGCTGCAAAAAGCAAACCGCACTAATAAGTGTTAAAAGCGAATGCGACTTTACGGAAGCAGTTTAACCTCGACACGGCGGTTCTGTTGCCAACACTGTTTTGTTTTATCCGTACATATAGGGTTGTTTTTACCGTAGCTTATCATCGAAATACGCTCTGCAGCAACGCCTTCTCCGATCATCGCAGACTTGACCGCGTTTGCACGGCGCAAGCCTAGTGCGAAGTTATACTCCTCGCTTCCCCACTCGTCACAGTTACCTTCAAGCTTGATCATATAATCTGCTGCATCACCATTTGCAAGGTTACTGTTAGCGATAATACGTTGTTCCATCTCAAAGTCGATGTTATATTTGTCAAATTCAAAATTCACTGTTCTCATCTGACCTTCAAGATCAGCCATTGTCGGCCCACTGTCGAGGTCAATAACTTCTTCCTCCATGACAACAACAGTTTCTACTACCGGTTCAGGAGCTTTAGCAACAGGTGCGATTTCCTCTACTTTTTCTTCGGCCACAGGCTCTTTTGTCGTACACCCTGTCATTGCCAAAATAGCGATCAACGCGCTGGAAAGTATAATCATTTTCATATATAACCCTTTGTATAAATTACTATATTATATCTAAGGAATCAGACAAATATACTTAGAATAACTAAAATCATTCAGCGATTGAATTGCGATGATATTGAGCCAAAATTTACAGGCTTGTTTAGTTGATCGCTGATCCCTATAGAACTAATTGAGACCTCTGAACAAACCTGACATTCTCAGCGCTTAGAGAAAATGGCGAGTGCAAGGCGAAGATACGCAGGAGCTACTGGTAGCTTCAAGTGCCTTCAACGAAGCAATAGCTGTTTTCTCTAAACGCCCGTAGGGAGGCATTTTGAAACGCAATCTTATACAAAATTTTTAATCCTCGTAGCTTTGGCTATGACTCATAAAAAGTTTAGCATAATCTCACATTTCAAAATACCTCTGAGAATACCAGGTTTGTTCAGAGATCTCAATTAAATTGGTACTATAACAAGTAAGCAAAAACGGTGCCAACTTTGTGTTAAAAATCAAATAAGATATCGCTGTTTATATTTTTTTAGATAGAATAATTAGACAATACTTTTCCACT
>JAUWLG010000008.1 GCA_030613795.1 Helicobacteraceae bacterium | reverse complement strand
TAAGTATAATCCAAAAATTTTAAATTAAGAGGTATCGAATGAGTTCTAAACGTGTTTTAGTCAAGTTCTCTGGTGAAGCTTTAGCAGGCGAGAATGGTCATGGTATTGATACTCAGATCTTAAAATACATCGCAAATGAGATCAAAACTCTTGTTGATAACGGTATCGAAGTCGGTATTGTTATCGGCGGTGGTAACATCATTCGCGGTGTGACAGCGGCACAAGACGGCATCATTCGTCGTACTGCCGGTGATTATATGGGTATGCTGGCGACGGTTATCAATGCGGTTGCTATGCAAGAGGCGTGTGAACATGCCGGTATGAAAGTACGTGTTCAGACAGCTATCAAGATGGAGCAGATCGCTGAGCCGTACATCCAGCGTCGTGCCGTTCGCCACCTTGAAAAAAACCGTGTTGTGATCTTTGCAGCGGGGACAGGTAATCCATTCTTTACGACTGATACTGCAGCGACACTTCGTGCGGTTGAGATCGGTGCAGAGATGATCATCAAAGCGACTAAGGTCGATGGTGTATACGACAAAGATCCAAACAAATTTGACGATGCAGTCAAACTTGACGTTATCTCATATGACCAAGCGATGACAGACCACATCAAAGTGATGGATGATACCTCTATCGCATTGGCTAAAGATAACTCTTTACCGATTATCGTTTGTGATATGTTCAGAGAAAATAATCTATTAGAGATCATCAAGGGTGATCTTAAAAATTGTTCAATAGTAAAATAAGGAAGAAAAATGAGAACAGAAGAATTAACAGCAAAAGCACTTCAAACAGCTAACATTGACCCATACCAACTTGCAATCGCGGTTGCAAAACGTTCAGAAGACCTATTAAACGGTTCAAAAAGTAAACTTAATGTTGACCTTAAGACAATGAAGGCAGCAGACCTTGCCCTTATGGAGATCGCAGAAGGCGTTGTAACCATCAAAGGTTTTGTTGACAACGAATAATCATGATGAGGTCTCGACCTCGCCACCTCTCTCTTTACATAATAATCACTTCATTTTTTTCAATTTCTATAATAATTTTTCCTTTATACACTTCAATTACTCAATACAGTAAATTAACATTATTGACGTCACTCTTTCCTTTTTCACGACTCGGCATTTCACGATACGAAATTTAGTTTTGTCCTGCATAGAGCTTTAACTCTTTAAGTGCCTCCCTGCATTTTGCTTTCTGGCAAGGCAAAAAGTGAAATGCAGGGAGAACTATGCTTCGAGTCGTGAAAAAGTTGAACCTATAACTATTAAAGATGCTTGGAAGACTAAGGTGTCATATGGTCTTTGAGGGGGATAGTGAATAAAATATATGAGAAAGTTTAACTTTGAGTTGTAAAAAAGGTTGATAAACAGTCTAAAATATGAAGAAATAATTGTTTTCAACTGTTAACAAGAACAGCGCCATAATTTTTAATTTACCCCTGCTATAATTCATTATAATTTTTTGTAATCACAGTGTAAGGATCAGAATGGATCAGGTCGATATAGCCGCTATTCAAGATATATCAGACGTAGAGGGTGCCATTGCACTTTTACATGAGGCTATTGCTCCCAGTGATAGAATCAATGATGCGTTGGATTTTGCGACAGAGGCGCATACCGGTCAGTTTAGAAAAAGTGGTGAACCGTACATCATACACCCTATTTTAGTGGCCTCTATTGTTGCTAAGATCACTGAAGATGAATCGATGGTCATGGCGGCACTGCTGCATGACGTTGTGGAAGACACCCCTGTTACGATCGAAGAGGTCAAAGCGCGTTATGGTGATGACGTAGCCCATCTAGTCGGTGGTTTGACGAAGATTGACTCGCTTCGTGATGCCAATCTTGTATCATCTGCCTCAGACGAAAAACTGATCGTTTCTGCGCTGTCATTTCGCAAAATGCTTTTAGCGTCCATCGAAGATGTTCGTGTATTGGTCGTCAAGCTCTGTGATCGTCTTCACAATATGTTGACTCTTGAGGCGCTCTCGCCGCATAAACAAGAGCGTATTGCGGAAGAGACTTTGGTCGTTTACGCTCCTGTAGCACACCGTTTAGGTATCTCTTTTGTAAAAAACCTTTTAGAAGATCTGAGTTTTAAATATGTTTTCCCTCATGAAGAACAGGAGATTGAAAAGTATTTAAGTGAGAACTACCATGCCATAGAGCTAAAACTGAATGCCTTTCAGCAAGAGGTGACCAAACTCATCTTGCAAAACGGCTTTATGAAAGAAGATTTTCAGATAAAAAGCCGGCTGAAACACCACTACTCGATCTACTTGAAGCTGCAGCGCAAGGGGATAGGGATCGATGAGATCTTAGATCTTCTCGCGGTCCGTATCATGGTGAGAAATCCGGTCGACTGTTATAAGATACTGGGATTGGTGCACCTCCATTTTCAACCGCTCTCTTCGCGTTTTAAAGATTACATCGCTATTGCAAAAGAGAATGGGTACCAGACAATCCACACGACTATTTTTCACCACAGTTCTATCTTGGAAGTGCAGATCAGAACCTTTGAGATGAACCGTACAGCGGAACTAGGGGTCGCTGCGCACTGGAAATATAAAAGTGGCGGCAACAGCATCAACCTTGATTGGCTAAACAACCTTCAATATCAAGATGAGTCAGCTGAAGACTTTTATGAGATGATCAAAAACGATCTCTATTCAGAAGATATTACGGTCTTTTCACCAAAAGGTAAACCTTACACACTGCCTCGAGGCGCAGTTGCTCTTGATTTTGCCTACGCTATCCACTCCGAGATCGGCGACAGTGCTGAATACTGCCTTGTCAACAAAGAACGCGGCTCTCTGCTGAGTGAACTGCAAAATGGCGATATAGTAAATATTCAGACAGCAGAAGAGAAGATAACACGCTGTTCGTGGTTAGATGCAGTTAAAACAACCCGTGCTAAAAGTAACATTCGTGCCAACTGTAATCAGCGTATACGTGCTATTGACAGTCAAAGTGGTTTGATGATCATGGTCGGTATCCTTGAGCTTAAAGTATCAAGGCTTAAAGAGTGGTGTCATGAAAATGGCAGTATCGACAACCGTGTCCGTTTAGCTCGTGACATTGACTATCTCAAAGAGATCGTCAACAGCTATATCCATGACATTCAGGTGACGGGACGATTTACCCGCTTTTTGACCTCGCATCGTTTTAAACTCAAGGAGTATCATTTTGGTTCACTTGAGATCTTCTCAAATCAGGCTATCTCAGATGTGGTCTTTGACTACTGTTGTCACCCAAAAACAGGGGATGAGATCGTCGCCTTTAAGCAGGACTCAAAAGCGCATGTGCACCATAAAATGTGTAAACATGCGGCCAAGATGATGGAAGATGAGAACAAGATGCTGTTTGTGCGTTGGCGAAAAGAGCGTATCTTCAACTACCACATGATCGTCAGTATGCACAATGCCAAGGGTGCCTTAGCCGGTTTTTTAACCTATCTTGCAAAATTGAATATAGAGATCAACAGCATTGAACTTGGAAAAGAGAAAGAGGAACACATTCGTTATTGTGAGCTCGAATTTCAGTCTCCAGAAGGCGATCTTAACCGTCTGCGCGCTAAAATAGAGCAAAAAATTAAAGTCATACAATTTTTCCGTACAGATGATGCATATCGAAGTAATTAGAGACGAATACAAATAGGATAGAGATGATTCAAGAAGCACTACAAGAGATACAACGCGGAAGCGCTGAGATTATTGATAATGAGCGTATAGAGAAACTGTTAAAAGCCTATTTTGAAGAGGGTAAGACATACACTGTTAAAGCAGGTTTTGACCCCACCGCACCGGACCTTCACTTAGGTCATACAGTACTGTTGCACAAGTTGGCAACCTTTCAAAAATATGGTGCACATATCCAATTTCTTATCGGTGACTTTACGGCACAGATCGGTGATCCGACCGGTAAAAGCGAAACACGTAAAAAACTTCTGCCGGCAGACATCGCAAAAAATGCTGAGTCATATAAAGAGCAGGTCTTTAAAATACTAGACCCGCAGAAGACAGAAGTGGTCTTTAACTCTGAGTGGATCAACCCGCTAGGGGCAAGCGGTATGTTGGAGCTGACTACGACCTTTAATGTTGCCCGTATGTTGGAACGTGATGATTTTGAAAAACGTTACAAAGGCGGTGTTTCGATCTCGATCAGTGAATTCATCTACCCACTTCTCCAAGGGTACGACAGTGTCCATCTTAAAAGCGACATTGAGATCGGCGGAACAGACCAGAAGTTTAACCTGCTGATGGGACGTCACCTGCAACGTGCTTACGAAATAGGGAAAGAGCAGGCTGTCTTGATGATGCCGATCCTTGAAGGTCTTGACGGGGTTCAGAAGATGAGTAAAAGTCTTGGTAACTACATCGGTGTTGAAGATGTGCCAAACGATATGTTTGGAAAAGTACTCAGTATCTCTGATGAATTGATGTGGCGTTACTATGAGCTTTTAAGTGCTAAAAGTCTTAAAGAGATCGAAGAGGTAAAAGCAGGTGTAGCTGATGGTTCTCTACACCCTAAAAAGGTCAAAGAGTCTCTTGCTCAAGAGATCACAGCACGTTTTCACTCGCAAGAGGCTGCAGTGGCCGCAAAAGCTGAGTTTGACAAGGTCCATGCAAAGAGTCAGATCCCGACCGATATGGATGAGTTTGAGCTTGAAGGGCCGATCTGGATCGCTAAAGCTTTACAAGAGTGTAAGATTGAACCGTCAACTTCGCAAGCACGACGTGACATTAAGCAAGGTGCTGTTAAAATTGACCAAGTAAAAGTATCGGATGAACAGTTACAACTAGAAAGTGGCGAATATGTGCTACAAGTTGGTAAACGTAAATTTGCTCGAGTAAAGGTAAAATAATGGCATTGGCACCATTGAAAATTGGAAAATATACTATTGAAAAACCGATCGTTCAAGGCGGTATGGGTGTAGGTATCAGCTGGGATCAACTGGCAGGAACTGTTTCAAAAGAGGGCGGTCTAGGTATTGTCTCTTGTGTTGGGACAGGATATTATAACAATAAAGAGTATGCTCATAAGCTTGTATCTGATCGTCCTTTGAGTGAGACAAACTTCTACTCTAGAGATGGCTTGCAAGCTATCTATGACAATGCACGTAAGATCTGTGGTGACAAACCTCTTGGTGTCAACATTCTTTACGCTATCAACGATTACGGCCGTGTTGTTCGTGATGCTTGTGAGATCGGTTTTGACATCATCATTACAGGTGCCGGTCTGCCGACTAATATGCCGGAATTTACAGAGGGGTATCCAGACGTTGCGCTAGTGCCAATCGTCTCTTCTGCCAAGGCACTTAAGATCATCGCTAAACGTTGGCAAAAGCGTTATGACCGTCTTCCTGATGCTGTTGTCTTGGAAGGGCCAAAAAGTGGCGGTCACCAGGGCTTTACATATGAGCAGTGTGGACTTGAAGAGAATCAGCTTGAAAACCTTGTTGAACCAGTTGTTGCAGAAGCAGCAAACTGGGGCGGTATGCCAGTCATCGCTGCGGGTGGTGTTTGGGACAAAAACGATATCGATCAGATGATGGGGCTAGGTGCTTCTGGTGTTCAGATGGGAACACGTTTTATCGGTACACATGAGTGTGACGCACATGCGAACTTTAAAGAGGTTCTTCTTAATGCCAAAGAAGAAGATATTATTTTAATGGGTTCTCCTGTTGGGTATCCTGCACGGGGTGTTCGTACAAACTTAACCGGTCTTGTTGAGACACGTACCGGTCCGGATATAAAGTGTATCTCAAACTGTGTTGCACCATGTAACCGTGGTGTTGAAGCAAAAGAGGTCGGTTTCTGTATTGCAGACCGTTTGAGTGACGCATATAACGGAAACAAAGAACTGGGGCTTTTCTTCTCAGGAACGAATGGCTATCGCCTAAACGAACTTATCTCGGTCAAAGAGTTAATGGTAAAACTGACAGAAGGTGAATAACGCATAATGCTGCGTCCTTTTCTTCTTCTACTTCTACTAACGACACTTCTTTTTAGTGCATCGGCTAAACACGAGCTTGATGGTGCTAAAAAAAATCTCTACTCCTCTTCTAAAGATAAACAATTCAGAGCATACGACACCTACAAACGACACTATATTAAAGCGTTGATCAATGGTGATGTCAAAACACAAAAACGCTGTTTAGACGGGATCTGTATAGCAGGTAAAAAACTTCGGATCGATGTCAGTGACTATGAGAAAAAGCTCTCCAAGTTAGAGTCAAAAAAAACATCGCAACAGAGCTCTGCTCAAAAAACTAAAAATTCTCCTGCCACTAAAACAGAAAAGATCAAACCGGTCAAATCAAAAAAAGAGAAAAACGTCAAAATTCGTTCGCGTCATGCACTCAGCGGGTTTACCTGGGAAGGGAACGCACTGGTCCTTGACTTTGACTTTACCCTCAAAGCAAAAGATGTCAACTACTTTAAACTGAGACCAGAAGGCAAAAAAGGGTATCGCTATATCTTTGATGTCAATGCCATTGTCTATAAAAAGCCGGTGATCAAACATAAAGAGATCAAGCGTATTACCATCTCCCAATACAAACGCGACACAATTCGTATTGTCATAGAGAGTAAAAAAGAGTTAAAGCCGCGGTTCAAACGTGATGGAAGCTCTTTAGTGATTACACTGGGTGTCTCTAAAGTCCTTGCGCCAAAAGCGAAACAGATACCGCGTGTAACTAAGAAAAACAAACTGATCATTATTGACCCGGGACATGGCGGGCGAGACGGTGGTGCAGTTGGATTTAAAAAGTACCTGGAAAAGACAATAGTGTTGCAGATATCCAAGCGTTTAGCAAAACTTTTACGTCAAGAAGGGTACAGGGTCAAGATGACGCGCGATAGGGATAAAACTCTCTCTTTAAAATGGCGTACCAAGTTTACCCGTAAAAACAAGCCCGATCTTTTTCTCTCAATTCATGCCAATGCAGTACCAAAGAAAAATGCGCATAAGGCTCGCGGTGTTGAGATATATTATCTGGATCCTAAAAAAGGGTCTAAACGTTCAAGCCGATTGGAACGTAAAGAGAATGCGGCTGATTATAAGGCGATGGACAGCAGTATCAGTAAACTCTTTAGTGCAACACAGAGCCGTGCCAAAGTGCTTGAGTCTAACTTCTTGGCGATCGACCTGGGCCAAAATGTGGTAAGCCGTCTTAGAGACAAAAAGTATAAAGTCAAAGATGCGAAAGTAGCAGGGGGTAACTTCTGGGTTCTTGTTGGTGCTACCTCTGCAGCAGCCCTTGTGGAAGTCGGTTTTGTGTCACACTCCAAAGAGGTAAAGATGCTTATCAACAAACGATACCAACAGGCATTTGCAGAAGGGTTGGCGGATGGTGTTGATCAGTATTTTATGAATAAAGAGCGGCGCTAGCGCAGTAGTTTGTTTTGCTGTTGGACTTTTTTACTCAAAGAGGACACGTAACCCTTCTAGATTCATGATCTCGTAGCCATTACTGCCTTTTTCAAGAAGACCCAAGACAGAGAACTTTTTAAGTGTACGCGAGAGGGTCTCCGGGGTCATATGCAGATCTTCTGCGATCTGGTAGTTTTTAAGTTCATCTAAAACAGCTTTGTTTTCATAAAGATATTTTGCAAGTCTGGCAGTGGTGTCTAAAACGATGTTAAGGTCGATCACCTCTTCGAGGTTTTTGACTTTCTTGGAGAGAGACCTGATAATGGTATAGGCAATGTCCGGCTTATCCATAAATCGTTTTTTAAATTGTTCAAAATCGATCATTATTACAGTGCCATCTGTTTCAAATGAGGCGGATGCAGGAAAAGGGATCCCTTCAAAGGTAGCCATTTCAGCAACAAGTGTTGGGGCACGAAAACGGCGCATGATGACTTCATTGTTTTTAAGATCGGTCTTATAAATCTTGACAACCCCTTCTATCAACAGGATCAGTGAGTCCGGCTCCTCTTTTTCATAAAAAAGGATACTCCCTTTTGTATAAGAGACTTTTTTAGAGATCTTCTCAAGTTCTCTGATCTCATCACTGTTTAGTTTTTCAAAAAAATAGCATTGTTGAAGGTCTATCATTATTTCTCTTTTCGAGACCCTCCCCATATTTTTTATAGGATTATTAGTGGTACTCATTAATTTAGGGGTTTATTATAGCACTTTAGCATCAAAAACATAGTGTATATTGACTTATATCAATGCACTATTTTCTCTAAGTTTGTACACTTTGACAATAAAAGGACTCTAATGAACAATTTACCACAAGATGCGACAAAGATATCTGTAGAAGGGAGTACGGTTGACTTCTATACCTATATGAAAGAGAACACTATCTATTACCAATTTGACACCTAAATGACAGGACCTCCAGAGCCTATGGTCAATGCGATGGCAGGTCTTAACTTGATCGACAGTGCAGATAAAAAGCTAGTGATGATCAACCATAAATCACCAGGTGGGCTAATAGCGAAGATCGGTGAGAACTATAATATCGAAGAAGAGGCTATTGGTGGGAGCAAGGTGAAACTTGTTTTTTCATATAAGTCCGGTGCGAGTGAAGAAGCTGATCTGAGTGATAACAGTTGTCACTAAGATGGTGATCTTCTAAAGTATTGCTATGAATAGTATCTCACGTGATTTTGCACCGCCATTTGCCCTTATTGCCCCCTATTTTATGGTGGGAACGATATTCTATTTTGTGAGCATTGCGGCACTTTTCTTTTTAGACAGTACGCCTATCCATAGTGATATGAGTACGATTGCCTGGGTACACCTCTATCTACTTGGATTTGTGATGATGATCATCTTTGGAGCAATGGCACAGTTAGTGCCTGTCGTCATCGAAGTAGGGCACGCCGCAGTAGACTTTTTTTACATCATCTGGCCTATGCTTGCTATCGGTACCATTTTGATGGTCGCCGGATTTACACTCACAACATCGCTTCTGCCTTTTGGCGGTATGGTTGTCTTGGTGAGTATGGTGATCTTTGCAGCAGATCTGTTTTGGACACTGAGAAAGGGTGAACACAAATCAATTGTGGTCTCTGTTATGGGCACAAGCAACATCTTTTTACTGCTTGGTATTGTGAGTGGGTTTATTATGGCGCTCGCATTTGGCGGATTGATCGGAATTGATCCGCATCAGTGGTTAAAAGCCCATGTCTTTGCTGTGTTTGGCGGTTATGTTATTTTGACCATTATGGGGCTGTCTATGGTGCTATTGCCGATGTTTGGCCTCTCCCATGGGTTTAATGATAAACCGATGCAGTGGGCTTATAAATTGATGATCTTAGGTGTCTCATCGGTCATGGTCGGTTCTCTGTTTAATCTCATGTTTTTAGAATGGTTTGGTATCGGTGCGACATTTGTTGCATTGAGTAGCTATTTTTATCAGATCTACCTTATTGCTAAAACCAGAGCGCGTAAAGAGAATGATGTCTGGGTCAAATCACTTATATTTGCATTTTTTACCCTCTTGCTTTCAATGCTCTTTACCATCGTCTATCTCTTTGGTGGGAGTGAGGCTTGGCTGATGAGTGCGGGATGGTTTTTGATAGCAGGTTTTACAGGTTTTTTGATCACATCGCATCTCTACAAGATCATCCCTTTTTTGGTCTGGTTTGAGCGTTATGCGCCACTGGTCGGAAAACAGAAGGTACCGATGTTACATGAGATGGTGCCAAAGCGTCAGGCAGACGCACAGATGATCTTCAGTGCCAGTGGGGTGAGTCTGGTAGGAGTTGCTCTGTTGGTACAAAATGATGCTCTCTTTTACGGAGGTGTGTCGGCACTGTTAGTGGGCGCAGTTTATCTGCTCTACAGCGTCTATACGATGATGCAATATGGAAAGGAAGTGTTATGAGTGTTGTTACGGAAGAAGAGGTTTATAAAGCGATATCTACGGTTATTGATCCGGAAGTAGGATTTAACCTTGTAGAGATGGGGCTGATCTATGATGTGATGGTACTGAAAAATGGTCATGTCTCTGTTAAGATGACACTCTCAACACGTGGTTGTCCTCTGCACCAGATGATGATACAGTGGGTTCAAGAGGCGGTTGTCCGTGAAACGGAAAGTGACTTTTGTGCGGTTGAGATCGTATGGGAGCCGGCATGGAATGTCAGCATGGCTGACGATAGTGTTAAAGAGGCCTTGAGTAAGACAGGTATAGGCGGAAGTTAGGAGACTATCGGCTTAGTCAGCTTTATACTCTAACTTACCCGCAATAGCCTCTTTGGCATGAATAAGATTTTCGATCTGCATTTTGACCTTGTCATAACGAAACTGCTCTTTAAAGCCTTGGATACGTCCGCCTGCAGCGTTCGGGTGACCGCCGCCGCCTGCCCACTCTTTTGAGATATATGCGACATTGACTTTGTTGTTTGCGCGAAGACTGATTGTTCCCCGAGTTGATACATCAACAATGAAGTCATACTCAGGGTAGGTGACTAAGAAGCCGTTACCGATGATAGAGGTGTTGCCTACACCGTACGATAAAAAGCCCTTGTACCCTTTATAGTAGATGGTCATGGTCTTCATCTTACTGCCCAGCAACTTGACAATGAACCGTGTTGCCAGATTGTCAAGAGTGTCGTCAGTCACTTCGCGGAAGAAGTTCTTTTTGAGGGTATGGATCTTCTCATCTAAAAGGATGTTGGCACTCTCAACATTGACCATCTGTGCGGCCTCTTTAAGAAGAGCGACTTTGTATTTACGATCTTCATCGCCAAAGACCACACGGTTTAATTCGCGTGTCTCCGTAACTAGACGCATACATACCTTGCCGTATTCAAAGTTTTCTGCTTCATCTTGATGCCAGAGGTCAACGGCGTCAACCACTGCAACATATTTTGACATCCACTCAGGCTCATCAAGCTCAAACACCTCTTTGGCATATTCGTAGGTGAGTTTTGTGGCACTCTTCTCGGTATCCAAAAAGTACCAGTCGTACTTGTTGGCACACTCTTGACCGCTGCCGTGATGGTCGCGAAGGGTGATTTGGATCTTTTTACCTTTTTCATTAAGTCTGTCAACTTCTCTGTTTAGCCACTTTGCCTCATCTGCAGTGAGGTTTAGGTCAGTAATAAAAATAAGTGATGGCTCATCACTCTTTTTGAGAAGCTCCAGTATCTCGTTAAGACGTTCAACGACTTCAGCACCATAGTTGGCATTAAATGAGTGGATTTTGTATGGTGTATACTCCATAATTAGCTGACATGAGTAGCCGTCAAGATCGATGTGTGAAAGATGATAAATTGTAGGCTTCAAAAAGTTCCTTTGATGATAAATAGTAAAGAGGAAGAGGGGGCTATTTTTCCATGATATCAGCTAAAGTAAGCTGTTCTAGAAAGTTGTCGATCTTGCCTTGCAGTCGGTTTAGAAATGGCCAGATAGAACAGGCAGATGCTTTTTCGGATGGGCATGTGCTATCACTCGAGGCACATTCAAAAACAGCCGGTGATTTTCCCTCTGCAGCGCTCATAATGGCATGGACGCTGATCTCACTGCTCTTTTGTGCTAAAGAGAATCCACCATGGGCTCCCTTAAACGAGTTGAGAATGCCTTTACGTGCCATTGCTTGAAGTATCTTGGCTAAAAAACTTTTTGAGATATCAAGCTCACGAGAAAGGGTGTCAGCATCCATAGGTTTGTCAGCTTTTGCAAGCACGATAAGTGATAAAAGAGCGTATTCGCTTGCGCGGGTCATTAACATAAAATAATCCGATAATTTTTGTATGATTATACCATTAAAAGTGTCAGCTTCGGCGCATTTTGCACGAAAATCTACCTCTCCGCGTACCATTGTACGCTATCGGGTAGATATTTCGCACAACCTGCACCAAATCTGACCCTTTTAACAAGTGATTGTTTTTAGATGAGCTTCGCCATCTTTTCTACGTCTATGGCGTTTGAAAGAAATATTTCGCTATACTTCGCGCTCAACATTCACAGCAGTTGTGCTGTAGGATGAAATTTATATACCCTTATGGAGGCTATTATGGCTTTAGATGCGGCGAAAAAACAAGAAATTGTAAGTAAATTCGGTAAAAATGACACGGACACTGGTTCTACAGAGGTTCAAATTGCACTACTAAGTACACGTATTGCGGAGTTGACTGATCACCTTAAATCATTCAAAAAAGATCACGCTTCACGTCTTGGTCTTCTTAAACTAGTTGGTCAACGTCGTCGTTTGATGCGTTATCTTAAACGTACTAACAGAGAGAGCTATATGAAAACGATTGAAGCACTTTCAATCCGCGACAACATCTAATTCTCTTTAGCAACGCAATCGCGTTGCTAAGTACTTCTTCATTCATATATTTCTAAAAACACCTCGTTTTTACTTATCACTTTTATTTATTTAAACCACTCCCATGATCATCTTTACTATTTGTACACTTTTATGTTATAAATAGCCTTCTACAGGCACTTATAGATTTTATGGACGGTTGATTATGATATATAAAACACTATTATTATTACTTATTTTTATGTTAGATCTAAATGCGGAGAATCGTATAGAATCAAAAGGCGCATATGTGGCTCTGATGAATAAGGTCGCCTGTGCTGTGAGTGAAAAAGAGGCGATACTTCAAGTTGATGCGATTCTTGAAGAGACAATAGGTATTGACTCGACACATCTGTATTCCAAAAATATCTACATCCGTCATAAAAGAAACAGTAGTGGCGAGTATTGTGTCGAAGGTGTTGTCACCAAAAAAGGGTTCGATCTTTACGCTGCTGAGCTTGAAGAGGAGTATGAGTGTATTATGGGTGATATTGAAGATCTTAACGACGGTATCAGTTATGCACAAAAGCAAGAAGAAATTGAGCGTCTTTACAGTGATGTAAACAGTTATAACCAAAAGATAGATGCTGCTGAAAAGATCGCACCTCTTAAGGTTGAACGGATTGTAGAGACAAAGGTCTCTTTGAGCAAGATGATCAACGCCATCCCGGTAGTCAAGTTCAAGGTCAATGGCTGTAAAGGCAAATACATGACAGGGTGCAGACTTGTCTTTGTCTCCTCGTTTCAAGATGACTCCTCAAGTGTTATCTATCGCTGGAATTTTGGTGACGGTTCTTATTCTAAGCGAACAAACCCTATACATTATTACAAACAACCGGGGACATATAAGGTTTCACTGCGTATTACTGACGGTGGAAAAAAATATACTGAAGTCAGTAAAGAACTTCGTGTGTCAGCCAAACCAAAACCAAATGCCAGTTTTAGTACACGTAAAAAAGTGTATGTCAGTGGGGAGCCTATAGACTTTATTAACCTCTCTACCAGCGAAAAATCCAAAGTGACAGACTATAAATGGAACTTTGGAGACGGTGGGAACTCAAAACTCTGTAATCCAACATACAGTTATCACAAAACAGGTACGTACAAGGTGCATCTTGAGATAACAAACAGTGATGGCCTGCGAAGTCAAGTTGTAGAAAATGTCCAGATTGTTCACCCTGCGATACTGTTTGGAATAAATGGGCGCAAGTTCAATCGTGTGATACGCAAGTTTGGCCAGCCTCAACAGTCTGTTATTAAAAGTGGAACATTGACACAGGCACATCGATATGGCAGTGATTGGCTTTTGGTCAAACAGAATAAAGTTGAGTGTCGTATAAAAGGGAACGCCTTTAAGACGAATCTGATGGGAAATCCTAAAAACTGCCACTGGTATGAAAAACATGCAATATCGGCGATGTATGTGTTTGATCAGTAAAGCTAGAGGTAATAATATAGAGATTTGTACGTACTTTTGTGTACAATAGAAGCTTCAATTAGAAAAATAGTCATCTGTGCAAAGGTTAATATTGAAATATTTTAGTTTAGTAAGTGTTCTCTTTTTATTACTGTTGTCAGGATGTAAAGTAGATTTTGTGTCAAGAGCTGATAATTCTAAGGTCTATGCTTCGGGATCATCTTGCGGGGATGAAAAAAAGCAGACCCAAGATGATGCTGTTAATGAATTAATACGTAATTATCCTTTGATCGCAGAAGATTTGAAACAGTATGTAAAGATCAAAAAAGTTGATTCTAACAACACGCTCTGCTATGAAGCTGTTGTGACGAAGAGAGGGTGGGATCGCTATAGCAGAGTATTTCAAAGTAGACAAGAAGAGATCGTTCAATATGCTGCAAAACAGGAGAAGATCTTTGAATACAACGATAAAGATATTCTCATCAAAACAATGTTGACGGAACGTCGTCAGTTTAACACCAAATTAGAAAGCGCGAAAAAACTTGCTCCTATGGATATCGAACCTTTCGCTGTTGATTACAAAAGTCTGGAGAACTCTATCAATGTTCTCCCTTCTGTCAAGATAGAAATGCGTTCGTGTAATAAAAACAGAAATTACAACTGTAAGGTAACGTTTTTGGCTGAGGTCAAAGATGAGTCAAAAAACCTGACCTATATGTGGGATTTTGGTGAAGGTTCCAAGTCTGAAAAGAGAGATCCGACACATCGTTATGAGACAGAAGGCAGTTATAGTGTCTCGCTTCATGTTACCGATGAATCAGGTTTGAGTACCTTTCGCACCAAAGACATCTTGGTGACCAAAAGCAAAGTGAGTCAAAAAACAAGTGACAAAAATAGCTTAAAGGCCTATTTTATTGTTACTAAAAAGTCGTACAAGGTCAATGAAGCAGTTGACTTTGATAACCGCTCACGCAGCAGCGGCAGTGAGATAAAGAGCTATTTGTGGCAGTTCGGTGACGGCGAAACGTCTACGGTACGCAATCCCAAGCACCGGTATAAAAAAGCAGGGAAGCATGTTGTTAAGTACAAGGTGTGCAGTGCTGATGGTGCCTGTGCTTATGCTTCGACAAGAGTAAAGATTGTAGCAGTGCCTAAAAAAGCGAAACCTGCTGTGAAGACAGCTGTTGTAAAAGAGCAAAAACGTCCTGCAATTGATGCAAAAGCGGGTGAAGATATTCAAGCTTATATTGCGAGTCATGGCCAACCGTCAAAAAAGATCGTTAAGAAAAAAGGAACGACTAAAGCTTATAAATTTGGCACTGTCTGGTTACTGGTAAAACATGACAAAGTAGTATGTGCAGTTCAAGAGGACGGCTTTAAAACGACGTTAATGGGTCAGCCTAAAAAGTGTAACTGGCATAAACGATATGCTAAAGATTACATGCTGGATTTACAATAGAGTTTAAAAATATCGGTGTAGAGTTTTTCTATTAGGTAGCATCTTCACATTCTTACAACCATCTGAATATGCCATAGTTCCCACTAAAAAAACAGAAGTAGATGTATCCTACTTGTTAGATAGGAGACAAAGTGAAGAGCTTTTAGCGGTAGAGATACTCTGCGATGATCTTCATCTCTTCATCTGTTACGGTCTCTCTCATAGAAGGCATTAGACCAAAATACTCTTTAGTTGCTTCTGGAAAGATCATCTTCTCTGCGGATGGGTTCATTGTGTAATCAGTGATAAAGGCGATACCTTCTTCTTTGGTTTTAAAACGATTCTTGACTTTTTTCATCACACCCCACATTGGTGGTGCGTGCATTTTCCCATCTTTGAGTTTTGCTGAACTCGATGAAGTCATGTGACAAGATGTACACTTCTCTTCAGAAAGCTGAGCCCCTGTATCCGAAGCAGTTAGCAGTGTTGTTGCACTTAAAAGCAACATGATAAACCATCTCTTTTTCATTAAATATCCTTTTATTATTCATAATTATTTATATAATAACACTGACTTATTGATAGGAGGCTTAACTTTTTCACTTAGACGAAAAGGTCTGTTACCGGTGATATATTTTTGATAAAGGAATAAGAGACCCCTCTATTTAAAGAACTTTCTTTTTGTGATGATCTCATCTTGAAATTGTAAAAAAGCTGAACGTGAGGCGATCTCAACAGCGTAGGTTGGGTTCTCTTGGTACTGTCTAAAGTTTGCAATCCCTTTGCCTTGGGCATAAGTGTTGAATAGTTCTCTGTTGTCAGCCTGCAGCACTTGTACTTTTAAGATCATATTGAACTTTGTAGGCTGCCAGTCTACATTAGAGTTTGAAAAAGACATCGTCTCGATCGCAGGGACAAACACAAAATGGATGTTGTGCTTTTTGATCTTCTCATCATCTAATGAATCGATCTTATAGACCTTGGTAAAGACATTGTCAAGTACTTTTTTAAATCAGGCCTCAGTATCTTTATACTGGCTGTAGCTGAGCTCATCGATATTGCCGCCAGGGGTGACAACACT
>JAUWLG010000093.1 GCA_030613795.1 Helicobacteraceae bacterium | reverse complement strand
ATTGCGTACATCAAACGAGATGGTGCATATGATGACAAGCGTGAACTTTGGCTCTGTTCCAATAGACGGTACCTGATCCTGGAAGAACGGACAGTGGCGGGGGGAATGTCTCGTGTGCAAGAGCAGAAGCTTGGGAGATGGTCCGTTGAAAATGAACAGCTGATTCTTCAAGGTGATGATGGGCTTGACCGTCTGATCGATGTCAAAATTCAAGACAATGCATTGATTTTTGATGGTCATCGCAGTTATGAGCTTAGAAATCATCAATGTAAATAAAGGGGCACGCCTAAAAATCCTGCTATATATAGTTCCGAGCTCAACTTTAATCGCAAAACGCTAAAATGTCATCACAAAAATAATTACAATATTCATGGAACATAATGGCTGATCGACAACTTTTTATCTTGACTGCACTGCTTATCGGTATCAGTATTATCTTCTCTTACTCGCTTTCGAGTTACATCGTTGTGCTCTTTGGCTACAGTGATTTTCATTTTGTGATCCGTCAGTCTGCTTTTGGACTGCTCTCTATTCTTATTATGTGGACACTTTCACAGCTTAACCCCGATGTCTGGTTAAGCCGTCTGGGACTCGCTCTGTTTGCCGGTAGTTTTTTGTTGATGCTTGCCATGCCTTTTATGCCTTCGAGCATAGTGAGTGAAGTGGGTGGTGCAAAACGGTGGATCAAAGTGGCAGGCTTCTCTTTGGCACCGGTAGAGTTTTTTAAAGTGGGATTTATCTACTTTCTAGCGTGGAGCTTTTCACGAAAACTGGGACACCATGGCGGCATGGGTCTGAAACAGGAGTTTTTACGGATAGCGCCTTACTTAGTCTTTTTTGTGTTTGTGATGGGGCTGATCGCTGTGACGCAAAAAGACCTTGGACAGGTTGTCGTGCTGAGTTTGGCACTGCTGTTTATGTTGATCTTTGCCGGCAGCAGCGGTAAGGTCTTTATAACACTTATGGGCACTGCTTTGGCCTTTTTTCTTATCTTTATTTTTACAGCGGAGCACCGGATCGCACGGATCAAGTCATGGTGGTCATTAGCCCAGACACAGTTGGAACCTTTTTTACCAGGCTGGCTGCTGACCAAACTGCATGTAGAGAGTTATTCTGAACCCTATCAGATATCACACTCGCTTAATGCTATTAACAATGGCGGCCTTTTTGGCTCCGGTCTGGCCAATGGTACCTTTAAGCTGGGCTTTTTGTCAGAGGTACATACGGATTTTGTCCTGGCCGGTATAGCAGAGGAGTTTGGTTTTCTTGGGGTAATGTTGGTGACAATGATCTTTTTAGCCATCTTGCAGCGTATTTTTAAGATCGCTAATCGCAGTAGAGATGAAAAGAGTTATCTTTTTAGTATCGGTATCGGTCTGGTCATTGCGTTCACCTTTTTGATCAACGCCTTTGGTATTAGCGGGATCACACCGATCAAAGGTATCTCGGTACCGTTTTTAAGTTATGGCGGTTCAGCAATGATCGCAGCATCGATCGGTATCGGAATGGTCTTGATGGCTTCACGAAAAGTCAAGTTTAAAAGTTAGGAATGAGATGAGAGTAGCGATAACAGGCGGCGGAACAGGCGGGCATCTGGCCATAGCAGCAGCACTTCTTGAAGCCTTAAAAGAGAAGGGCCATGAGGCTATCTATATCGGTTCGACCTCGGGTCAAGACAGAGCGTGGTTTGAAGAGGAGATACGTTTTGAAAAATGTCACTTCCTCGACACCAACGGAGTTGTCAACCGAAAATATCTTGGCAAGGTGTGGGCACTCATCAAGATCTTTCGTGCAGTCATCAAGTCACGCAAGATATTAAAACAAGAGCAGATCGATGCCGTGATCTCTGTCGGCGGTTACTCCGCAGCAGCAGCAACCTTCGCGGCTTATACAAAACAGATCCCTTTTTTTATTCATGAACAAAACGCTGTTATGGGACGACTGAACACTATGATGAAACCGTATGCACGTGCTTTTTACAGCTCATATGATGAAAACTCGCCGGTCAAAGATTACCCGATCCGAGATATCTTTTTTTCAACAGCACGTCTTCGAAAAGAGATCAAAACGATTGTCTTTTTAGGTGGTTCTCAAGGAGCACAGTTTATCAACAACCTTGCTTTGGAGACGGCAGCAGTCTGTACGGCTAAAGGCATTAAGGTTATCCATCAGTGCGGTGAACGCGATTTTGAGCGTGTACAACAAGCTTATAAAGATCAAAAACTTGATGTTGAACTCTACAGTTTCACCAAAGAGCTTCCTGCATTAATAAAACATGCCGATCTAGCGGTCAGCCGCGCGGGCGCGAGTACCCTTTGGGAAGTCACAGCAAATGGATTGCCGGCACTGTTTGTGCCATACCCTTATGCGGCAGGTGATCACCAATTTTATAACGCAGGTTATCTAGTTGATAAAGGGTTGGCCTGGTCGTACCGTGAGAGTGAGTCGTATTCACGCAATCTGCTAGCCATCTTAGAGAATGATCTTGAAGAGAAGAGCCGTGGATTGATGGAACTTAGCCACAAAGGCGGTGCTGCGGCCATAATTGACAATATAGAGGAGAATTTAGATGTTAGCTGAACTTGCACAGTGGTTGGTCCAAAGTATCTTGGATATGGGTTACATGGGGATCTTTCTTTTAATGATGATAGAGAGCTCTTTTATCCCTTTTCCGAGTGAGATCGTTTTAATACCGGCCGGCTATCTGGCGCAGCAAGGTGAGATGAATATCATAGTCATCTTTTTAGCGGCACTCTTTGGCTCTATGGCCGGGGCCTTTATAAACTATTTTGGAGCACTTATTATTGGTAGACAACTGTTGATGCGGTTTGGAAAATATATCTTTATCTCTAATAGTGCGATGGAAAAGATGGAGACCTATTTTCAAAAACATGGTCCTATCTCAACATTTACCGGCCGTCTTATACCTGGGATCCGTCAACTTATTTCGATTCCGGCAGGACTTTCTAAGATGTCCTTGCTCCCTTTTTCTCTCTATACAGCGCTAGGTGCAGGTATCTGGAGTATGATTTTGATCTTGATGGGATATATCTTGGGCGAGAAGCAAGAGTTGATAGAAGCCTACCTGCACCAGATCACTTTAGCGGTATTAGGGACACTCGTCATTCTAGTTTTTGTCTATATTAGACGCATTAAAACAAAAAACAATGATAAATAGAGTCCTTTTAGCTTTTTTTCATTTTTATAGCCCTATACTACAGCACAATAAAGATACATAAGGAATTATTATGATCGAGACGATACAGAAAGTCGAAAAACAATTTCAAGAGATTGAGAGCATGGTGAATACTCAAGCCTATGGTATGCAGCTAAAAGACCCAAATTTTATAGAGAGACTTTCTATCGTAGTCGAAGAGGCATATGTAAGTCTCAATGACGGGATGTGTGAAGAGATAAAAGCGTGTCAAACTTGTGTTTATCAGCGAAACTATTTGCGTAATATCATGGGTATTTTGAATGAACTTGAGAGTGGGAGTGCGATTTCTAATACTGTTAAACGAGAGCTTTTTACTTTTCCTGAGAAGATCAATGAGGTGTTGACACGCATCCAGCAGGTCTTAAAAGAGTTCTAATAAAACGATAGTGTTACCTAGTAGGCTTAATCAGATATATAGTAGTAGAGTTTTAGCCCTATTACAGCATCTAAAAGTTATACTTCGGGCAATATTTTTAATCAAGGAGACCTAATGCCACAAATTCCAGGCGGGTTCGAACTAATTTTAATTCTTGCAGTTGTACTGCTTCTTTTCGGCGGTAAAAAGATTCCTCAACTTGCAAAAGGTCTAGGTGAAGGTATTCGTAACTTCAAAAAATCTGTAAAAGATGACGAAACTGAAGTCGCTAAAGACGACACAGAAACTAAAGAGCCTAAAAAAGTAGAAGGTTCTGAAGAGGGTGCACCAACTGAGGCGCCTAAAGACACAAAACAAGCATAAGTATTGAAACAACGTGTTGCAGCGCTCCTTAGAGAGCAGTTTGACCGTGATGTTGTTTTAGAAAAACCAAAAGATCGCTCTTTTGGCCACTTCGCAACACCAGTCGCATTTTCCCTCGCAAAAGAACTTCGTAAATCACCTATGATCATTGCAGAAGAGTTGGCTTCATCGTTTGGCGAAGATGCTATGTTCTCAGCTGTAGAATCAGTCAAAGGCTACATCAACCTGCGTCTCTCTGAATCATTTTTAGATGAGTACGCTTCGTGGGCATTGGCCAATGAAGCAGAATTCGGTTCTATCAATGCCGATGAAAAGATCCTTCTTGAATTTGTAAGTGCAAACCCAACCGGTCCACTGCATATCGGCCACGCTCGTGGTGCGGTCTACGGTGATACACTGCTTCGTCTAGGCCGTAAACTCGGCTTTGATATCACGGCAGAGTACTATGTCAATGACGCAGGTAGTCAGATCGACCTTTTGGGACACTCTATTCAACTAGAGGGTCGAGCATCGATTCTAAATGAAGAGGTCGAATACCCTGAGAGCTTCTATCGTGGTGAGTACATGAGTGCGTTAGCCAAAGAAGCTGCTGAGGTTTTTGGCACTGAGATCTTTCATGATGAGAGTCGTCAAAAAGAGTTGGCTCTTTGGGCAAAAGACAAGGTGATGGAGGTCATCGTCAGTGACCTTGCTGATGCTAACATCCATTTTGATACCTTTGTCTCAGAATCGTCGCTTTATGATGACTGGGATCGTG
Source organism: Helicobacteraceae bacterium (assembly GCA_030613795.1). Taxonomy (GTDB): domain Bacteria; phylum Campylobacterota; class Campylobacteria; order Campylobacterales; family Sulfurimonadaceae; genus Sulfonitrofixus. Next base: position 1,236 of record JAUWLG010000093.1, on the reverse strand, counting down.
TTATGACCAAGATGGGCGAGGGTATCTATACTTTAGAAGATAAGATCTGGCTCCGCTCAAGTGAACATGACGATGAGAAAGATCGTGTCGTTGTTCGTGAAGATGGCCGTCCAACCTATTTGGCAGGCGACATTGTTTACCACAACCAAAAATTCGAGCGCGGCTATCATCACCACATCAACATCTGGGGAGCAGACCACCACGGTTATATCCCTCGTGTAAAAGCTGCGACCGAGTTCTTGGGTCATGACAGTAAAAAGCTTGAGGTACAGCTTTCACAGATGGTCAGTCTGTTAAAAGATGGTGAACCGTACAAGATGAGTAAACGTGCGGGTAACGTCATCTTGATGAGTGATATTGTCGACGAGATCGGTGCTGATGCGCTACGTTTTATTTTTGCCAGTAAAAAAAGTGATACGCCTTTAGAATTTGATGTTAACGAGTTGAAAAAAGAGGATAGTTCAAACCCTATCTACTACATCAACTACGCGCATGCACGTATTCAGACGATTCTGAGTAAAAGCGAACTCTCTATCGAAGAGATCATGAAGAGTGACCTTAAAGGCCTAAATGAAGATGGCGACGCACTCCTTTTCGAAGCCCTTCTTCTACCGGAAGTGATTGAAGATGCTTTTGTCTCACGTCAAGTGCAAAAGATGCCGGAGTATCTAAAATCTCTAGCAGCAAGATTGCATAAGTTCTACTACGATTACCGTATCATCGGTAAAGCTGATGAAGCAAAACTGCTGAAACTATTTCTGGTAGTAGCACTTTCACTGCGTACAGGACTTTCAATGTTAGGGATCACTGCAAAAGATAGAATGTGAGCACGGTAAAATAAAAGCCAACTGCTTGGCTTTTATCCGTGCGAAACCGTAGGTGTTATGCGAAGCATCACCGAAGGCTTAGACATCAATAAAAAACCGAAGGTTCTCCACTGATAAATAAAGCCAGAACTTGGCTTTTCAGCGAACGAAGCCAGAGTTGATGATATGCCGAATGAAAAATGTCCTAAATGGACGTTTTCATCGGATAAAGTAGCATTGGTAGCTGTCTTTTCACCGACGCCGGCTTTGACATCAATATAAAAAGCGATAGCTTTTCACAATAAAGTAAAATAACTACAATTTCTTGGCTTTTATCCGTGCGTGACCAAAGGAAATCCCTTCAGGGGAAACCAAAGTCGATGTTTTGCAAAGCAAAACCGACGGTGGCTTGAACATTAATAAAAACGCC
>JAUWLG010000051.1 GCA_030613795.1 Helicobacteraceae bacterium | reverse complement strand
TCAGAGCGCCTTTATGAAAACTTTTATGCGCTCTTGACTACAATATATGTATCTCCATGAAAAGTTCTTATGATGAAACTGATCCTTTTTTTACTTCTTTTTACGGCTGCACTGTCTAGTAACGACTTTGTTGAAGAGTTTTTTACACAAGAGATCGCGCTTGAGAAAATACTTGACGATCAGAATTTAAGTACAGACGCACTGGAAAAAGCACTTGAAGAGGATGATAGACGCTATGAACACTTTGTTGTCGATTTTATTACCAGAGAAAAAATAGAGGGCATTGTAGATCAAAACCCCTATCGCAGCGAGATGTTCAGACTGAAACGCCGTTTACAAGTGAATCGGCAGCGAGGCAATAGCTCTGCCGTGATGCGTGATGAATTAAGAGTGGCCACATTGGCACTGAAGCAGAATATTCGTACTTCGATGGATAAGGTTGTTAAGGCTACAAGGCTGGAGTCGTATAAGGCGTTTGAAAAAAGGCTGCAAGAGATCATTATCAAACGCCATGAACAAGAGCCTGAAATCGATCTTCAAAAATTTGCCTTTGCTAAAGAGGTCGTCGATCCTGACCCTTTAGTAAAAAGTATTCAAGAGAATCTGGCTGAGTACCGTTATATTCAAAATATACATAACAACCTCAGTGCCAAACTGATAGATGATGCACATAAAGTCTATAAAGCCGGTGTGATCTCCAGGTACGGTATCCTCTCCTTGGCTATAAAGATCGGCGATTCGAGTTTGGCTAAAACGATCGACCCGTACCTCGATTATGTCTATCTCAGCAGTGCTAAAATTGTCTACATCATTGCGATCTTGATCTTTGTCTATCTCATTCGCAAGATCCTCATCTTTGTTATGCGTCGTCTGCTCTATTTCGTGAGTAAACGAGAGGATGATATCAGTTATATATTTGCGCAGACGACTAAACCTTTTACACTGATTATTGTCATATTAACAACAGAGGTAATCTTGGCAGTCTACTTCGAGTTTAGCGATGTTGATTGGATGTTTACGTCTTATAATATTGTCTATGTTTTTATGGTCTCATTTTTTATCTATCGCTTAGGCAATGCGATCGCTGTGGTCAAGATGGAACAGTTGCAACGCAATAAGCTTATAAGAGATGAAGTGGTCAATCTTGGGTTAAAAGTGATGAATGGCTTAGTAGGACTGCTAGCTTTGATCCTTATCCTGAAGATGCTCGATGTAAATCTGACGGCGATTCTTTCAGGTTTAGGGATCGGTGGTGTTGCTGTCGCTTTTGCTGCTAAAGATACCCTTGCTAACTTTTTTGGATCGATCTCTATTTTGCTGAGTGATCTCTTTGAACAGGGTGACTGGATCGCTGTTGATGATATGGAAGGGACGGTTGTAGAGATCGGTCTAAGGGCGACAACTATTCGTACCTTTGATAATGCATTGATTGCTATCCCTAACTTCAAACTTTCCGATAATGGGATAAAAAACTGGAGTAGACGTACGATGGGGCGTCGTATCAAGATGAAGATCGGCGTGACGTATGAGTCCGATATGCAAAATGTAAAAAAAGCGATAGCCGAGATCAGAGAGATGTTGCAAAACCATCCTGATATAGCAACAGAGAAGACCGAGTATATGAGCAGTGAACGGCAGATGAAATTGGTCTCAAAAGAGGACCTCAAAGGGATCAAACGTACAGTTATGGTCTTTCTTGATGAGTTTGGAAGTTCAAGTATCGATATCCTGGTTTACTGTTTTAGTCGTTCAGTTGTATGGGCTGAGTGGCATGAGGTCAAAGAGGATGTGATGTTCAAGATCGCTGATATTTTAAAAGCAAATGATCTTGACTTTGCGTACCCGACGATGATGATCCATCAGGCAGAAGGTCAAAAAGACGATATTACAGAGTAGAGATATACTCTGATACGGCTTCGATCTGTGCATCACTTAAGGCACTGACCTGACCTTTCATGATACCTTTTAAGTTGTTGCCATACGTGCCGTCTTTGTAGCCTTTTAATGCAGCTATACTCTTCTCTTTATTCCAGCCGGCGATTATCTGTGCGTTGTTAAAAGCCGCTTTCTCACCATTTTTGCCATGACACGAAGCGCATTTGTGTGCGTAAAAGGTATATCCGCTGATAGGTGCTGTTTCGATTTTGGCAGGCTTATCAGCAGTTTTTACAGGTTCCGTTTGAATAGTAACTTGTTTTACAACAGCTTCTTTTTCAGAAGAGTCAGACTTGGTTGATTGATCATTAGTTGCATTGTCACTGCAGGCAGCTAGAAAAAGTATTAAAGTAAATAGTAGAGTTGAGCGCATCATTATAGTTTCCAGTTGTAAATATGGAAAATTATAACACCGTAGCTCTTAGGCGGTTGAAGTAGTGTTGAAATGTTAATATAAGTTTAAGGGCGCCTCTCCAGACCCTGTACAACTTGGGTTAAAGTACGTCGATGCGTCCGCGATGTAATTTGACAATGCCGTTGTGCTCAAATTCTTTGAGAAGCCGGCTGATAACCTCTCTGGAGGTACCAAGGTGCGAAGCCAGTTTTTCATGGGTGATGGTAATCTCACCGCTCTCTTGTTCATGTAACCAGTCAAGCAGACGGTGGTCCAGTTTTTTGAAACGTACATCCTCGATGAGCCCGGCCATTCCCTCTAAACGGCGTGCAAAAAGAGAAAAGACAAACTGCTGGTATGGAGCTTCGGCGGCGTAGATGGTCTTGACAACATCAGCAGGCAGTAGATAGCCCTCGATATCTGTTTCACAGACAGCGGTTCCGATAGCAGGGGTGTCGGTAAACGCTGAGTTGAGGTTCACATTACACTGCTCACCATTTTCCAAGAAGTAGAGTGTGATCTCTTGACCGCTCTCATGCAGGCGGTAGACACGTACAGAACCCTCTACAAGAAAGAGAATGTCTTTACATTGATCACCCTGTGCAAATAGCTCCATGTCCTTAGGCATCTTGACCTCTTTCGCATGTGTAAGAAGCAGGGTCTGGGCTTCGTTGGAGAGGGCTTCGAAGAATGGAAAAAGTTGCATTGTTTTCCTTGTTGAAATATTGAAGTCAGTATAGCAGAGATAGGCAAATTAAGGATGGAAATTAAGCCTATAGGAAAAAAAAGGTATAATCGCGATAACTTAGATAGATTAATAACACGAGAAACTATGCAATTTGAACCGTATCCATTTGAAAAACTAAACATACTATTGGAGGAGATTACGCCTAACCATGAGCTTGTGCCTATTTTGTTGACGATCGGTGAACCCCAGTTTGAGACACCTGACTTTATTCAATAAGCTCTGCAAAAGAGTTCACCTCTTCTGAAAAAGTATCCTAAAACGGCAGGCGAAGAGTACTTAAGAGAGGCAATGAGCAACTTTGTCAAAGGCCGTTTCGGTGTGGAGCTTAGCGATGCTGAACTGGTACCGTCTTTTGGAACACGTGAGGTCCTTTTTAACTTCCCTCAGTACCTTTTGTTTGACAAAAAAGATCCGCAAATCGCCTTTACCAACCCGTTTTATCAGATCTATGAAGGAGCTGCAATTGCCAGCCGAGCAAAGATGCACTTTTTAAATCTCAATGAAGCTAATGCTTATAAACCTGAGATGGATGAAGAGGTTCTAAAAGATTGTGATCTTGTGATCTTGAACTTTCCAAACAATCCGACGGCATCTTGTTTGAGTCTTGATGAACTGGGTGCGTGGGTGAAGTTAGCACTTAAACATGATTTTGTTTTGTTAAATGATGAGTGTTATTCAGAGATCTACACTGACAAGCCAATTCCATCACTCCTTGAAGCCTCAAAACATGTTGGCAATTCGACGTTCAAAAATGTATTGGTCATCAACTCTATCTCGAAACGCTCCTCTGCACCGGGCTTACGCAGTGGTTTTATTGCCGGTGATGCAGAAATATTAAAAGGGTACAAACAGTACCGTACCTATGTTGGAGCAGCGTCTCCATTGCCTCTGCAAGTTGCAGCTGCCGCTGCTTGGAGTGATGAAGAGCATGTTGCTGCATCACGCAAGGTCTATAGAGGAAACTTTGAACTGGCACGTGAGATATTAGGTCTTGAGATGCCCGAAGCGACTTTTTACATCTGGTTAAAAGTCGATAACGCCATAGAGATGACCAAAAAACTCTACGAAAAGTACAACCTAAAAGTACTTCCGGGTGAATACTTGGCTCGTACGGATGAGAAGGGTGCAAATCCGGGTAGAGATTACCTGCGTATTGCCCTGGTTGAGAATGAGACAAAAACTAAAGAAGCACTACTGCGTATAAAACAAGCGTTGAACGAGGAATGAAAATGACTGAGTATACATTGAGCACGGTTCACTGTGCGCGGGTACTCTGCCGAAGAGAACTCAGCGTTAGCGTAGTCAAAGGAATTACTTCCTTTGGCGTATCAAAAAATGAAAAGGCATTATCATGAGTGAAGCACTAAAAGAGAAGGTATTAAAAGCACAAGCAGAGGGTGACATCGCGTCACTGTATGTCTTAGAAGCGCAAGCACAAGAGCTGTTTGAAGAGTCTGACCTGATCGCTTACTATGCAAACATTCTGGACCTTGCTTTGGAAAACTTGACCAATGCTTTAGAGGCTGCCAGAACAATGGATATCACTGAAGTACAAGACTATGCCACACTTCGTGCTCTGTATGAGTATGCGATGGAACATTACAGTGCAGGTAAAAAAGCAGATGCTTCAGCACTGTTTGAGATCCTTGCCGGCTTGAGCAGTGATGAGACCTTCTCTAAAGCGATGAAGATCCATCAGCTTGGAGCAGATGCAGGTCTAAGCATTGACGTCTTTATTGCAACGATCGCTGATGTTGATGCAACGCACTTAGCAAGTAACTTTTATATCTCTCACTTTAAAAAAGAGGCACTTGCTGCTATGGAGAGAACAGGAACTGCGTCGTGAAGATCCACTTTATCGGTATCGGGGGCATCGGTATCTCGGGACTGGCGCAGTACATGCATTTCAGAGGGCATGAGATTACAGGCTCTGACGTCTCTGATTCACGAATAGTAAAGATCTTGCGTGACAAAGGAATCGAAGTCACTATCCCTCACAACAAAAAAGCGATTGAAGATCAAGACCTTGTTATCCACTCTGCGATCATTCGAGCCAACAACCCTGAAGTGGTCGCAGCTAAAGAGAAAGATATTAAAGTCTTGGCACGCCGTGAAGCTTTGTTGGATCTTCTTCATGAACAGAAAGTCTATGCCGTTGCCGGAGCCCACGGTAAAAGCACCACGTCTGCAATGCTCGCTGCTATTATGGATGGCTCTGCGATCATTGGTGCAGAGTCCAAAGGCTTTGGCTCAAATGTGCGTTATGACGGTTCAACAGACCAGCTTATCTTTGAAGCTGATGAGAGTGATGGAAGCTTTTTAAACTCAAACCCATACTGTGCGATCGTGATCAATGCAGAACCGGAACATATGGAGTATTACAAATACGATTATGAGCTTTTTTATGACTCATATCGTAAATTCATCGCCTCTTCCAATTTACGTGGCCTCAACGCAGAGGATGAGTTTTTAAGCACCATTGAGGGCGAGGCAATCCGTCTCTATCCAAGCAAAGATATTAGTGATATCAAATATATCTTGATCGATGATGAACCATTCACCTCATTTATACTTAAAGACCTTGGTACCTTCAATGTCTGGGGCTTTGGCGAACATATCGCAATTGATGCTTCTCTCGCTATTTTGGCGGCACTGGAAAGTATGGATGTTGAAACGATCCGTATTAAACTCCTTCACTTCCATGGGATAAAAAAGCGTTTTGACATCATCTCTAAAGGTGAAAAAGCGATTATTATCGATGATTACGGCCACCACCCGACAGAGATCGCGGCAACGATGAATTCGGTGAAAGAGTATGCAAAACTTAAGGGTATCAAGAGTATTACCGCCATCTGGCAACCGCACAAATATTCTCGTACTATCGATAACCTGGAAGCCTTTACCAAATGTTTTGCGGGGGTTGATCGTCTGATCATTCTCCCTGTCTGGGCTGCAAGTGAAGCGGAGCAGTTTATTGATTTCAAAGATGAGTTTAGTAACTACGATCTTAAGATGATGGACTACCTTAGACGTGATGAAGAGAGTGTTAACCTCTGTAAACATGACGAGGTCATCGAGACACTCGATAAAGGTCTTATTATCGGTTTTGGTGCCGGTGACATCACTTATCAACTTAGAGGAGAGAAGTAATGGCATATATTTTAGGTCTTGTTATTGTTGCACTTTTTTTCGGTGTTATGCATTTTTACACTGAACTCAACGTCAGACAAAAAGTGATCGCGACACTTTTAGTGCTTTCATTTGTGATGGGGGCGCTTTTTTACAACAATCTGCAAAGTGAAAATGCAGAGCATGTGCGTGACGTGATGTTGCGTTACAACCAAGGTGAAAACTTACAGTGTGGTGATTTGGATGTCACAAAGACTAATTTCTCTCTTAGTGTGGGCACGCAGACCTTTATTGGCAGACAAGAGAGCAGCTACGCTGGTAAAATGGTCTCTGCAAGTGACTGTGAATGAGTCTAGACTCTTTAATCGATCGACTCGACCTAACAGGTCATATCGACTCTTTTAATGGTTTTTTCAGCCGACCCAAGCCACTTTTTATTGAGGGTGATCAAGAGCGCCATTTTAACTATATCGACGCGCTTGACAAACTCACCTTTAGATCTCCGCCTAAAGTCACCTCTTTTCGTCCCATCACCTCACATCTAAAAAAGCAGGGTGTTCTTCGTTTTGAGCAGATCTTTGAAGTCATCAAAGTTGTTCGCTATTTTCGCACTCTTAAAAACAGTGCCTATGAAGGCATTATCGGTGAGTGGATGCACAAAATCCAGATCCCGGAACGTTTTAGTGATGAGGTCGAGAGCTATTTTGATCTTGAGGGCCGTTTTAACGAAGAGCTGGATGAGGAACTTTTTGGACTTTCTCAGCGAATTAAAGCGATCAAAGGAGAGATGAATGCCTCGATGCGTAGATTGCTTTACAGCGCAAAGATAGCCCCTTATCTCGTTGATACACAGCTCCACTATATGAATGATGAAGAGTGTCTTTTGGTGCGTGGTGGTTTTAACCATGTGATCAAAGGGCAGGTCGTTGGGCGTACAAGCGGAGGATTCTTTTATGTTGTGCCTGACGCAATGGCTAAAAACCGTGATCAGATCAGAAACATTGAGACGATGCGTGAGGTGAAGTTTTATGAGTATGCCAAGAGTTTTTCAAAAGTATTGGTCGATCTTCTTCCTTTTATCGCTTTTATAGACAAAGAATTTGAACGCTTTGACCACTACCAAGCGCGTGTACACTTTGCTAGAGCCAAAAGCCTGGCCATCATCAAAGCACAAAAAAACAGAGAGATCAAACTGGTAGATTTTGAACATCCGGCACTGCATAAGCCAAAACCGGTCAGTGTAGACTTCTCGAAATCTGTTTTGATGATCACAGGGGTCAATGCTGGTGGTAAGACAATGCTGCTTAAGTCTATTCTTTCGGCTGCTTTGATGGCAAAATATCTTATTCCGATGAAACTTAACAAACACAAGTCGGTCATTGGTAATTTCAAACGTTTTGAGGCGATCATTGATGATCCGCAAAACGTTAAAAACGACATCTCCACCTTTGCAGGACGTATGCAGCAGTTTTCGCAGCTCTTTTTGCAACATGATGCGCTCATTGGTGTCGATGAGATCGAACTCGGGACGGACAGTGATGAGGCGGCGGCACTTTTTAAAGTGATCTTGGATGATCTGATCGCCAAGGGACAGAAGATCGTTGTCACCACCCACCATAAACGTCTGGCTGCACTGATGGCTGATCGTGATGATGTGGAGCTGATGGCGGCGATCTAT
>JAUWLG010000252.1 GCA_030613795.1 Helicobacteraceae bacterium | reverse complement strand
TTCCATTGGTTTTAGAGCTACTACTGGGTGCATTTAAACCTAAGATCTTTGGGAAATAAAGATGGAGTTATCCCTGTCAGAAAATGAAATGAAAATGACAAGGAGGTTTAAGGAGTGTTCGCGGGTTACAAAGCCGCTATTAAAATGAAAAAAAGAAAGGGCTGAGAGAGTGGAGTGAGTCTCTCTCTTGCTTTCGTAGTAACAGTATAGAAATTAATAGTGTGGAAAAAGTGTGTGAAAGTGTAAATTCCCATCAAGATGATGAGAAGTTATTAAAAAGTTGTCAGAGGGTATTGACTATTTAAACTCAACATCCTCATAACGGTCGTAGATCCACTCTGCAACGGCTTGACGTTCCTCTTCGCTAAGGTGGGACTGCGCCGGCATAACACCGAAACGGTCAACGGCACCAGGATTACACATAAAGTAGTCTATTGATGGACTTTGGAGGTAGTTTTTTATAAAGGCGATCGTCGCAAAACGGTGGATCTCTTCATCATCAGCCTTCGCCCCTTTGATAATGATGGTGCGTTTGAGTTGGTGGGAGACTTCGACCATCGGCGGGGCTTTAAGGGTTTTCATCTGCTTCATGGTCTCTGCTACAGAGATCATTTCGACATGACAGGCCTTACAGGTCTCTTGATAGACTTTATAACCATCCACAGCAAAAAGAGACGCGCCTAAAAGTAGTGTTGTTGCAATAATTCTTTTCATAGCTCTATCCTTTTTACTTAAATTCTTTGTCTTCAAACTCATCGAAGACCCATTCTGCTACTGCTTGAAGCTCAGCATCACTCAAGTGTGTCTGTGCCGGCATCACCCCAAAACGGTTAAAGGCAGCGTCATCACAGAGGTAGTAGTTCCAAGATGGACGTTTGAGGTACTCTTTAATAAAAGAGATAACGACAAAACGTTGTACCTCTTCGTCATCGTCTGCTACGGTGAGGGTGTTTTTAAGACGGTTAGAGACTTCGACCATAGGCGGTGCCTTAATCGTTTTGATCTGTGCCATAAAGTCAGCTTTTGAGACCATACCGAGGTGACAGGCTTTACAGTTCTCCTCATAGACTTTTTGGCCATCAACTGCGAAGAGCGACAGGCTAAGCAAGAGTAGGGCTGTGATTGTTTTCATAGATTGCTCCTTTTATTATTTATAATAATAGTATCTCTCTGTTAAGAGAATGTTAATTTTCGGGTACCAGGGTACTTATTTGACTTCAGAACGGATCAATACATTGATTTTATCGATCTCGCCTTCTTTCCATTTACCTGAATGGCTGTAGATCACTTTACTCTCGTCATTAATGACCAGGGTGTTGTACTCATTGTCGGTCAGTCCCCACTCTTTTACCAAAACTGAATTGGTGTCAAGGATATAGATGCGTTTAGGGTAGTCGGTCAACTTGCTTTTCATAAGCGATCTGATCACAAAGTCAGGTTTCCAGGTGGCGTCAAGGTTGAGGATGACTAAGATCTGGAACTTGTTAAAGTCAAGATCTTTTTCGAAGGCTTCAATGGTCGGTTTAAAGATCTCGCCCTTGCTCTTTTCATCAGGGTCAACGTACATCAACATGGTTGTCTTCCCTTTTAACATTGATGAGCCCCAAGCCTCACCGGTGTAGTAACTGCCGTTATCACCTTCTAGTGTGATGGCAGAGAGAGACTTCTCCATATCGACTTCAGCGAACAGAGATGCTACAGCAAACGTTATTAGTGTGATAATCTTTTTCATGATCTGACCTTTTGAAAGATGATATAGTTTTTAATTATTTATGGATGGTAATATTTCTGTGTTAAGTCAATGTTAAGAGGGGCTCTTAATAAGCTTTCTACACTTGACAAATTTTATAGAATGACGAATTTTATTGACTACACTCTTTCCTTTTTTACTCGCAAAAAACGAAACCAAAAAGCGCTCGTGACGGCTTCGCGGTCGGTCGCTACCGACTACTTTCCTTCCACTCGTTCCTTAGCTAAAAACGACAAAACTCCCTACGGTCAAACAATGCCGTTTTTTAACGCTCACTCTCTCCTTGCAGTCAACGCTGCAGATGCCACGAATAGTTCAAGTAGTAACGCATCTATATGAATGTAAAAGCTTACGCTTTTGACTTAGGTTGAGTATTGTCGACAATTAACTACGTCTTGGTACAGTGATTGAAGTCGGAGGGGTTTCGTGACTCAGAGCATTTGATACTTTTAACAGTAACTAAACCCGTCATCGCACTCTCTTTTTTTCCTCAAGATTTTTTCTCTGTGCGAGCAGAGAAAAAAAGTTGAATACTAATGATATGAAGTAATTAAAAAAGTTCGGTCTATTACAATTTAAAAAGGTAGGAAGTTGATTGTTTTTGCAAAGTTGAGCGATACAAGTCAAAAAATCAAAAATATGTTGGTATTTCAGAATTTAGAAACACTATTCAATATCCATATCATCCCAAAACTCGTCATAACTCAAATTTGTCATCGGGTCTTGTCGTGCCATCTCTTCTTCTTTCGCTTCAAAGTACTGTTCCAGTGCTTCGTTTATCATAGTAGAGGCATCTTTGTTAAGCAATTCACCAAAGGCAGTGAGCTTTTCAGTGGTTTCGGCATCCAATGTAAAGGTTCTGTCGTCGTTCATTATTCACCTGCTTAAGAGTTGTCTGCGCTTATTTTACAGTAAAAAAGAGCTCTAAATACCTTAGTAAGACAACCCGGATGACAGGTACTGTATAAATTGAAATTAATACGTCACTGTTTTAACACTAATGTAACACTCTTATATTAATATGCTACAAAAATATGGTACTTGAAGTAGGTAAAAATGAAAAGAATTCTTTTATTAAGTGTAGCGGCTGTTGCCGTTATGGCAGAAGAGTTGGTCTTAGACAGTATGAGTGTTACTGCGACTAAGATCGAACGTGAGACAAAAGAGGTACCGCAGAGTGTTACCGTTATTGACTCTCAGGAGATCGAAGATAAAAATGTGATGAATGTCAAAGATGCTCTTTCGACAATACCGGGTGTGATCGCAATGGACAAAAGCGGCGGATAGGACAGCCGTCTTATTATTCGCGGTGCAGGGCTGAAACCGCGTTACGGCATACGTGAGATTATGATACTCCGTGATGGTGTGCCTATGACCGATCCGGACAGCTTTTCA
>JAUWLG010000251.1 GCA_030613795.1 Helicobacteraceae bacterium | reverse complement strand
GCTCAGTCTTTACAATGAACTCTATGGTAGAATTTGAGATATTAAAGGGATAGATGGATGAAACAGTATTTAGATCTTTGTAACAAAATAATCGATGAAGGTACGTGGATTAAAAATGAGCGTACCGGTAAAAACTGCCTGACGCTTATTAATGCCGACCTAGAGTATGATGTTGGCGGCAATAAATTTCCCCTTATCACAACGCGAAAAAGCTACTTTAAATCAGCGATCGCAGAATTTATAGGCTATATTCGTGGTTATGACTCAGCAGCAGATTTTCGTGCTCTTGGAACCAAGACATGGGATGCTAATGCCAACTTAAACGAGGCGTGGTTGAACAACCCTTATCGAAAGGGTGAGGACGATATGGGCCGTGTTTACGGGGTTCAAGGTAGAGGGTGGAAAACGCCTGAGGGTAAGGAGATCGATCAGCTCAAAAAGATCGTCGACGATCTTAAAAACGGCATTGATGACAGAGGTGAGATACTAAGTTTCTATAACCCAGGTGAATTTCACATGGGCTGTTTACGTCCTTGTATGCACACCCATAACTTTTCTCTAGTGGGTGACACCTTACACCTTACCTCATATCAACGCTCTTGCGATGTTCCACTGGGTCTGAACTTTAACCAAGTGCAAGTCTTTGTATTTTTAGCGCTTATGGCACAGATCACAGGTAAAAAAGCAGGTAAGGCGTATCACAAGATCGTCAATGCGCATATCTATGAGGATCAACTGGAACTGATGCGTGACGTACAGCTGAAGCGTGAACCGTTTGCGTCACCACAGCTTCATATCAATCCAGACATCAAGTCGTTAGAAGATCTCGAAACGTGGGTGACGATGGATGACTTCAGAGTGACGGGTTATGAACACCATGAGCCTATAGCGTACCCTTTTTCGGTCTGATGATGAAAACACCTAAGATCTCGATCATTGTAGCAATGGCAAAAAACCGTGTCATCGGTAAAGATAACGAGATGCCTTGGCATCTACCGGCAGATCTGCAACACTTTAAACAAAAAACACTTGCCAAACCGATCATTATGGGAAGAAAGACCTTCGAGTCTATTGGTCGCCCTCTTCCAAAAAGACATAACATTATTGTCAGCAGAAACAGTGACTACAGACAAGATGGCTGTGATGTCGTCAGCTCTTTAGATGAGGCTATTAAACTTGCAGGTGAGGTTGAAGAGGTGATGATCATTGGCGGTGGTTTTTTATATCAACAGACGATAGATCAAGCAGATAAACTCTATCTTACTTTTATTGATCTGGAAGTTGATGGAGATACTCTTTTCCCTGAGTATGAACACCTAGCACTTAAACAGATATCAAGTGAACATCACCAAAAAGATGACAAAAATCCTTATAACTATGAGTTTACAGAATTTGATATAGATAAATAAGCGAAATTAGAAGTAGAATCCACTACACGTAAAGGTGTAGATAACAGCTTAGCTGTTAGAAAAAGAAGTAGTTGTAGTTAATATATTTTTGGCGAGAATTTAATTGCTTCTACAAAATACAACTATATAAAGGTTTGAATAAAATAGTAAAAATAGTGTAATAAACTATATTTAGTACTATTTTATAGTAAATATGCCTTTTTAGGCTTCTCTCTCTTTTGGCATAACTAGCTCTTGAATAGGCATCGGTGTTGCGATATTCGCCTCTTTAAGACGTTTGTAGACAGCAATGGCAACATCACTTTGGGCGACGATCAGGTTCTGGGTGAGCCAGTAGTAGAGTTTGAACTCCAGGTAGTAGTCACCAAAACCTTGAAAGGTTGGCAGTGGTGCTGGGTCTTTTAACACATCGTCATTGCTTAGTGCTACATCACGCATGATCTCTAAAACAGTCTCAATGTCACTGTCAAAGGCAACTTTGATCTGCAGAACCTTACGGCGTCTTTCATCCGAGAGGGTCCAGTTGATCACCTTCGAGGAGATAAAGCGTTCATTGGGAACAATGACCTCTGATCCGTCAAAAGTCTGTACGGAACTGGCTCTAGTGCCGATAGTAAGTACTTTACCCAAGGTGTTGTCAACCTCGATAGTGTCGCCGATCTGGATCGGGCGTTCAAAGACCATGATGATGCCTGAAATAAAGTTGGCGATGATGTTGCGCAGACCGAAACCGATACCCACACCCAAAGCACCAAGGATGATAGTAAACTGTTCGGGTGAGACACCCAAAGAGGAGAAGGCGATCAATATACCGCTGACAACAATAACATAGTTTAATGTAGTAGAGATAGCGGTTGGAACACCGCGAGAAAATTTAAATCTTGCGAAGATCTCGACTTTTAAGATGATCTGTATAAAACGTGCGAGCAGCCAAGTACCGACCAGTATCATTATGAAACTTACAATCGATCCAAGTGAGATCGTTGTAGTGCCTATGACCCACTCCTGTACTAAGACAGTATCGAGTACTCCTGAGAATTCTGTTTCAAAACCGAGGGTTCTGATAAGGACTTTGAACCACCAGACTACCATGATGACCTTGATAACAAGGGTGACCGTCTTTTCGATCTTTTTGGCGTATATGTCCAAAATATTCGAGGCCGATGAAATGCGTCGTCTTAGCAAGATGATGACATACCCTGAAAGAATGATGGTCATTGCGTAAAAGATGATACTGGCTTGAAGGAGTACAAATACTCCATGCGTGATCTTTTCGGAGAGCAGCATGGCACCATAGAGATTTGCAAGAATCGATACGACTAACAGTATGATGATTAGCGGCAGCGTTTTGTAGATGACCCTTTTTATTAGGTTCATCTCAACAAAATCTGCCACCTTGTTTCGGATAAATTTGACAATGAGCGTAATGAGAGCGATATTGATCGCAATGTTGAGAAAGCGGTCATCAAGGTCATACCCGACAGCATGTTTTTCCATTAGGGAGATAAAGTAGAGTCCAAAATAGAGAGAGAAATAGAACTCGACTTTTTTGTGGACAACAGTCTGAATTATACGAAATACTGGAATGAAAATGATGAAGATGATGATCTCTCTTACCGATAAAGGTGCATCGTAAAAGACCATAATACTATATAAAGCAACTAAGATAATCGCAGTAGAAAAGGGTCTGCTTATAAAAAAGTAAGCTTTTTTATGAAACGAATCTTTAGATACAAAAAGTGTTTT
>JAUWLG010000228.1 GCA_030613795.1 Helicobacteraceae bacterium | reverse complement strand
AAAGTGACTGTAAAAGCTTTTATGCCTGCTATGCCAGGCATGCCGGCGATGGAGAGTGTCAATGAAGCGACATCTCTTGGTGATGGCAAGTATAAAGCTAATGTCAACTTTGCAATGGGCGGAACATGGCAGATCCATATCTTGATCACACCAAAAACGGGTAAGAAAATTCGGGTGAAAACCTCCGTTAATATTTAGGATAGATTATGAAACAGATACTCTTGATGATTTTTCCACTGTGGTTAAGTGCCACGACTTTAGATGTTATTATCGAAAAAGCATTAAATTCACACAGCTCTCTTCAAGCAATACAAGAGCGTCTCTATGCTGAGGATTATCAGATCTCGGCAACACGTAATTTTGCTAACCCCGAGATCTCTTTTGCGATCAATGATATCCAGTTTGATGACATCACTGATCGTGGACGCGAAGCGATGCAGACATCAAGTGTCAGTCTGAAGCAAAAATTTCCATCTTTCGGAAAACGTGACGCGGCGACACAGCAGTCACGCGCGCAGAAAAGAGTGATCGCCTCAACACTCGAAGAGGCAAAGGTAAAACTGGTGGAGCAGATCAAGATAACGGCATTTCGTATTTGGGAAGTCGATGAGGAGTTGAAGATCATTGACGAATATATCAAGGTGACGCAGCATAATATTGAACTCAACACTGCGTACAGCTCGACACGTTCTAACAGTCATATGGGGATCATGTCGGCAGAGTTGACACTTTCACAACTCAAGATCAAAAAAAGCCGTTATGAGAGTATACGTAAAGGTCTTTATGCAAAGCTTGGTTATCTTGCAGCGCAACCTATCGAGACGCTAGAAATCGATCTAGCAGTTCAAGAGCCAAAAGCAATTGATGTTTACGCTTCGCAGTTAGCGAACAACAGAGGTTATACGGCAAAAGTTTCTGAAGTAGTGGTCGCGCAGAGCAATGTAAAGGTGCAAGATCTTTCAGGCAATGTTGACCCTTATGTGAAGGTAGGGTATTTTTATCGTCAAGAGTTTAACGATTATATGAATGTCAGTTTCGGGATGGCCCTGCCCATCTACGGCAGTGAAACGGACCATACTGAAGCAGCACGCAAGGTGGCGCTTTCTAAAGCTTCTGCAAGTCAAGACTACCTTGAACGACTCAAAGGTGAGCTGGGTGGGATCTATGCCCAGCTTGAAGACTCTTACGACATCTATCGGATTATCAATGATGAGAGTATGCCGCAGATTGAGCATATGTTTGAACTGACCAGTGCTTCGGTCAAAAGCGGGCAAGACCTTTTTGTCTATATTGATCTGCTGAAACAGAAACTGGCCTTAGACGAGCAGCTAATTAAGGCAACAGTGCGATTTAACACGACACAGGCCTCATTGGATGCGTTGATAGGAGAGAAGAGATGAACAAATTAGTGATGGTCTTAATTTTTTTGATGCCTTTGATGGCAAAAGAGGCAACGGTTGAACAGCTCTTTAATGTTCAAACCATAAAGGTCAAAGAGCAAAAGAGTGCTTATAGCCAAAAAAACTACGGTTATGTCAAGACTGATGAGTCTCGCATCTATGATGTTGTACCGCGTTTTGGTGGTTATATCATCACACTTTATGCCGATAAGATCTATCAAAAGGTGAAAAAAGGAGAGAAACTGGCCAAGGTCTACTCACCGGAGATACTCCAGGCTAAAGAGGATTATATTAACGCCGTTGCGTATGACAAAAAACGAGCTAACCCTTCGATGGTGCAGAGTGCCAAAGAGAAGCTGCTGCTTTTGGATTTTCCTGAACACGACATCAGGGCGCTTAAAAAAAATGGCAAAACTTCAGAATACAGTTACATATATGCCCCTGCTAGCGGCTATCTGTTTGAAAAAAGTGTCAATAACCGCGGCGCATTCAACACCAAACAAAAACTTTTTACCATTGTCAATTTAGACAAGGTATGGGTCGAAGTGAAGGTCTATCAAAAAGACCTTTTCAGATATCGTGATCTAAATGATTTTAGTGTCAAAGCAGTTGGTTTAGAGAGATCATTTAAAGCAAACAAGGTGCAGCTCTATCCTAACATTGACCCTAAAGAAGCGACGGCAACACTTCGTTTAGAGGCGATGAACAGCAAGGGAGAGCTGTTGCCGGGCATGTACACCACGGTTACGGCAAGCAGCAGTGGTAAAAGTTCTCTAACGCTGCCTGCAACAGCGGTTATCCGAAAAAATGGCAAGTTCTATGTCTTTAGTGTGGGAGAGTTTGAGGGGGAATACGAGCCGGTGGTGGTCGATGCTGAACCACTAGATAACAACACCTATATCATCAAAAGCGGGCTGCAAAAGGGTGATGAGGTCGTTAACAATGCGCTGTTTATGATGGATTCTGATGCGCAGATCAACAGCCTGTATTAACATGGGAAAGGGAGTAGGACAATGATTGAGAGATTGATAGCAGTAAGTATCAAAAATCGTTTTTTAATCTTGATGGCGACCCTATTTTTGATCATCGGTTCCTATTGGGCGGTGAAAAATACACCGCTGGATGCCTTGCCGGACCTTTCGCCGCCGCAGGTGATCGTACAGGTAAATTGGGCGGGGCAGAGTCCCGAGATCATGGAAGATCAAGGGACGTATCCTTTAGTATCGCAGTTTTTGGCGATTGCTAACATCGAGACGGTACGGGGGTATTCTACTTATGAAAATTCGCTGATCTACATCATCTTCAAAGAGGGAACGGATCTCTACTGGGCACGTTCTCGTGTGCTTGAGCAATTGGCGGCAATACAGTCACAACTGCCTGCCAATATGGAGTTCGCTCTCGGACCGGATGCTTCAGGGGTCGGTTGGGCTTATGAGTATGCGTTGACATCTAAAACGAAGAACTTGGCAGAGTTACGCACTTTGCAAGATTACTACTACAAGTATGCACTGCTTGGTGTGGACGGGGTCTCTGAGGTGGCGAGTATCGGCGGGTTTGTACCGACTTATCAGGTGACGGTGAATAATGATGCTTTGGTGATGTACGATCTTTCTATTAATGATGTTGCTAGAGTGCTTAAAAAAAACAATAATGACACCGGCGGACGTATTGTCATTCAAAACGGATATGAGTGGATGGTTCAGGCCAAAGGCTACATTAAGGACTTAGATGAGATTCGTTCTTTGGTCGTTGCGACCAAAGGTGGTGTGCCTTTGACTATAGCGGACATCGCTCGTGTGGAACTCACCCCGGCAAACCGTCGTGGCATGGCGGACCTGAATGGTGAAGGCGAAGTGGTCGGCGGTATCGTCATGACCCGTTATGGTGAAGATGTTTTCACGGTACTTGAACGCATCAAAAATAAGATGGCTGAGCTTAAAGTTGAAGGGGTAGATGTTGTTACGGTGTATGACCGTTCAAGCCTGATAGAAAAAGCAGTAGAGACACTTA
>JAUWLG010000106.1 GCA_030613795.1 Helicobacteraceae bacterium | reverse complement strand
TAGCAATGGTGAACTGATGGATGCTGACAACAACAGGGATGTCTAAAAAGTTCTCATACACGTGGGCAAAAGTGCTGTTTGAGAGCAGCATCGCCAAAATAGTGGCTATGATCAGCAAGACACCGACAGCTGACTCGCCTTTAAAAAAATTAAGCAGAGATTGCCTGAGTACAACCATTAAAGCAGTCCTAATGTTTCGTTATCTTAATGATACTCTAATATGGTCAATATGTGCGAAAAAAGAGAAGTATCAACGCCTAAAAGGCGTTGATAGAGTAGAAAGAGTGTTATATTTTAGAGACAATAGCTTCAGCGCTGAAGCCGAATTTATCAAACAGCTCTCCAGCAGGTGCAGATGCACCAAAACTGTCCATATTGATCAACTCATCAGCAAGCTTGTACCACTCCATACCGCGAGCTGCTTCGATAGCAACCGTCTTAGTACCCGGCTTAATAACAGAGTCCATATATGCTTTATTCTGCTCAATAAACAGGTCAAAACATGGTACAGAAACCACATTCGCTTTAGTACCTTTTTCAGCCAACTTAGCCTGAACTTCAAGAGCCAGACCGACCTCAGAACCAGATGCTATCAGTGTGTATGTTGCATCAGCCTCTTCAGCTAACAGGTAACCGCCTTGACGGGCAGAACCCACCTTGGCCTCCTCCAACATTGGCAGCGTTTGACGAGAACAGACAAATGCTGATGGCGATGTTTTCATCTCAAGCGCTTGTTGCCATGCCACAACATTTTCAGCACCGTCAGCCGGACGCCATACATAGAAGTTAGGAAGCGCACGGAACTGAGAAAGGTGTTCGATCGGTTGATGTGTCGGACCATCTTCACCGACACCGATACTGTCATGTGTCCAGACAAAAAACTGCTGAATACCGCTTAGTGCGGCAATACGTGCTGCAGGTTTCAAGTAGTCTGAAAAGACAAAGAACGTTGCCGAGAATGGCATCAACGGACCATATAATGCGATTGCATTGGTGATCGAAGCCATAGCATGTTCACGAATACCAAAATGGATGTTCTTGCCTTTTGGAAAGACGCCCATGTTCTTAAGCTCTGTCTTGTTCGACGGGCTAAGGTCAGCTGAACCACCGATGAAACCAGGGATCGCTTTGGCAATAGCATTCAAGATGACACCATTGGTACCACGTGTAGCATCTGCTTTTTCAAATGTCGGCCATTGGATACGAGAGAAGTCAGGGTTTTGAAGTGCATCTAATGCTTCATTCTGTTCCATAAGCGGCAATGTTTTTAGTGAGTGGATCCAAGCACGCTCAGCCACATCACCCTCTTCGATGGCACATCTGAAACGCACAAGTACATCTTCCGGAACAAAGAATTTTTTCTCCGGGTCAAAACCGGCAGCCTGTTTTGCCGCTGCAATAATATCATCACCAAGCGGTGCACCATGTGAGTGGTGTGAACCTTCTAACTCACCGGCACCTTTGGCAATTATTGTGTTAGCAATAATCATAACGGGTTTAGTCGCTGCTTTTGCTTCCGTGATCGCACCGTCGATCTCATCAAAGTTATGTCCATCGATCTCAAGTACTTCCCAGTTTTGAGACTCAAAACGTCCACGGATGTCTTCTGAAATACTTAGGTCTGTTGAACCTTCGATCGTAATACGGTTAGAGTCATAGATACAGATAAGGTTATCTAGTTTCAGGTGGCCTGCCAATGAAGCTGCTTCGTAAGAGAGCCCCTCTTCAAGGTCACCGTCACCACAAAGTACATAAACATTATGATCGATTACTGCTGCCGTCTCAGAGTTGCCCTGTGCACCAACATATTTGCTTGCCATTGAAAAACCAACGGCATTAGCCACACCTTGACCGAGAGGTCCGGTAGTGATCTCGATCCCTTCCGTGTGACCATACTCCGGGTGACCCGGTGTTTTTGAGTCGAGTTGACGGAAATTTTTAAGATCTTCGACCTCTAAACCATAACCCCAAAGATAATAGAGTGAATAGATAAGCCCTGAAGCATGCCCACCGGAAAAGACAAGACGGTCACGATTTAACCAGTCAGGATTCTTCGGGTTGTGAGAAAGATGCTCACTTAACACTACTGCAATATCTGCAAGACCCATAGGTGCACCCGGGTGACCTGACTTTGCTGCTTGAACCATATCGGTTGCTAAAAAACGGATGCTATCGGCCATCTTTTGGCGCATAGTATTTGACATTATAATTCCTTTATCGATGTCTTGCTATATTTTTACGCTATTGGAGCAAAGCCCCAATAACTACGCTAACGCTATGTTCACTGCATTGCATTGTTGATGCTTATCAGCAGTGGGTTCGCGCTACGCTCTTATTGAAATTTATTCGAAATAAATCTTTACTGCTCTACTTATGTCTATTGATATAGGCATTGAGTATTGGGGACAATTTACCTTGTAAATTCTCATCAAAACTCTGTAACTGTTCTTCTATTTCTGAAGCTAAAGCATTTGCTTCTTCTATCGCTTTCTCTAAACCTAAGAGTGTGACAAAACTATTTTTATCTTCATCATTATTGGTTGTTTTGCCCGCTTCTTCATCACTCTGCGTTACATCTAGAATGTCATCTTGGATCTGAAAGAGCAGACCTACTTTAATACCAAAATCGTATATCGGCTGTTCCAGCTCTTTTTGGCCAGCAATAATCGCACCCATCTCTAAGGCACAAGCGATCAATTTACCCGTTTTATTAATATGGAGTATCTTGATCTGCTCAAGTGTAAGCGGCTGGTTCTCAAAATGACAATCAATAGCCTGGCCAAGTACCATACCGCCAACGCCGCCATTATGAGATAGCGAACGGATCAATTTCACTCGTGTTGCATCGGAAAACGGTGCATTTGAAAGCACTTCAAAAGCGTAGGTATTAAGAGCATCACCAACCAAGATAGCTGTTACCTCATCATAACGTTTATGCAAGGTCTTATGGCCGCGACGAAGATCAGCATCGTCCATTGCTGGAAGGTCATCATGAATAAGCGAATAGGTGTGAAGCAGTTCGATAGCGTATGCCCCATGGTTGGCACCATCAAGAAGCAGTTCATTATAGGCAGAGACAACCGCTAAAAGAAGGGCAGGACGAAAACGTTTCCCCCCTGCTTCGAGCATAGCATAAAGCGCTTCCTCATAATGAGGGTGAAAGCTTGGTGCAACAGGTTTATGTGCTGCTATAAATGCTTCAAACTGCTGCATCTCTATCCTAAAAATTTGATGTGAAATATTACCACAAGAGAGCTATATTAATAATGAAAATTGAGACCTAATTCAAGCATCAGTGAATGATCAGAGAGTTCTACGTTTTGTGTATCTTGTGTATCAAGGTTATAGTTGCCCCACATACGGTATTTATAATACATACCCAGTTGCAACTCTAACATATCAGACGAACGTATAAATGTTCCGCCACCTAAGGTCAATCCAACATTCGAAGCCCAGGATTGCGCATAATTCTCCAACGACATAAACTCATAGTCCACACCGCCTTTAATATATGGCAACACAGAGGAGCCTTTTTCACTATAGGTCTTGATAATATCAAAACCTACACTGTATAAAAGTTGGTTGCTTGAGCCTAGACTCGTACCCTCTGGTCTCTCATAGTTGTAAATATCATCATCAAAATATTGGAGACCAAAAAAGATATTGGTGCGAAGGTCTTCACCGCTGTCTATACCTAAGTTAAGTTTACCACCATAAATAATCGGATCAACATTGACATTATCTATTTTTGAGTTTTGTTGTTCAATCGAACCATACCCGCCTTCGAGTATCAGACCCACATATGAGCTGCTTGCTGCCTGAAGTGTCAAACCGCTGAAAAGTACGCTATAAAGTAGTTTTTTATAATTCATCATCTGTCCTAGAAATAGTAGAAACATTATAGCTAGCTAAGGCTTGAAAAAAGAAGAGAAAAAGTGCTCAGCACAACGCTGACTGAAGTGAGTGTTTAAGAGTGCTGTTTAGTTAGATCTCGTCGAGAATATGATCAATATCATTGTCATCATTCAGAAGGACAACACATGGTTTATAAGTCTCAAGATCTTTTTCATCATACGTCGCATAGGCAACAACGATGATCTTATCACCTTTATGCACTTTACGTGCTGCTGCCCCATTAAGACAGATGTCACGTTTACCGCGTTCACCTAAGATGATATAGGTCGAGAAACGTTCACCGTTATTGATGTTCAGGATCTCAACTTTTTGGCCGATACGCATCTTTGAAGCTTCTAAAAGTTCCTCATCAATAGTGATCGAACCCACATAGTTAAGGTTTGCATCTGTTACTGTTGCACGGTGGATCTTACTGTATAACATTTCAATGGTCATCGAAACTTTCCTTATCTACCCATCTGCTTCATCATGTCAGCAGGTGAAATTGGTGCATCCCATAACTCATCTGAGATCACAAACTCTTCAACAACATTGCCACCAATGATGTGTTCATCGATAATTCGGTCAATTGACTCTTTAGTCAGACCAGCATACATAGTATGTCCAGGTTCTACTAACATAACAGGACCGGCATTACAACGGTTTAAACACGCTGAACGGATGGGTTGTACTGTACCAATGATACCCTTTTGCATCAAAGATTGTGCTAAATGCTGGAACAGGTCTTGCGTGTCTGGTCTGACACACGAAGGTTTTGGCATCCCCGGAGGTGCAGATTGTTCACACTTGAAAATATAAAAAGCTGGCTGTGGTATGCCCATTTTGTTCTCCATAATATAGGTCAGATCTGACCTATCTAAGTAAAATTTGCGCGTATTATATCTAAACTCTTAAGACAATTGTTTATGTGGATAGCTATATAGATATCTTTAAGGTTGCCTTTTTGCTCATTCTAAGATGAAATTGCCTAAAATGGCACACAATTTATGTTTGGAGCACCTGCTATATGAGAATTTTATTTGTTCTGCCTCTTCTTTATATCTCATTATTTGCAGAAGCAGCAGGCTACATCGGTCTCTCTATAGAAAATTCTACCGAATTTTTTGTTCTTGATGACAGAACTGTCGATGCGTCTACACCCCAGTACAAGATCAAAGCCGGTTATGGTGACATCGGCGGCTTTGCTGTCGAAGCCGCTTTTAGCTACATGGATTACGCCACCGATGTCTTCTCTACTAACGACGGGGCTGCGTTTATGTTGGATATTACACTCTATAAAGGGTGGGACATCGGCTATGATCTTTACCCTTACATTGATGTCGGGATCGGTATGGGCGACATGAAAGTCGAACGACAGCTAGAAGAGTCCCTCACATTTAGCAGTTTTAACTTTGGTGGGGGTGTCCGTTATGTTATCAACCAGACCTACGATTTCGACCTTGGATTGAACTATAAACTGCGTACGTGGCAGGCTATCTCTTTAATATCAGAACAGGTGAAGGTAACATCACACCTGGTCAATCCATATATCGGTATCAACTACCACTTTTAAGCAAGGAAACAAGATGACATACCTAAAACTATCACTACTCTCTTTCACCCTTGCAGCCTTTATGGTCGGATGTAGCACAGAATCT
>JAUWLG010000010.1 GCA_030613795.1 Helicobacteraceae bacterium | reverse complement strand
GAAACATTCTCAATCGCGCCCTCGGGTACCTTTTTGCGGACACCTCGGACAAGCGAACGGATGGCATCTTGACTCATCCCCTCATAAGGCCAGATGGCATCTTCGATCTCCTGATAGGTGAGGGTACGGCTGATGTGGTGTGCAAGAAGGTCTATAAAAAGGAGCTCGTTTTTTGTCAGTTTGACCTCTTGACCTTGACATACGATGTTCTGGCTGTAAGCACTGTATGCACACTCTTCAGAGAGCTGAACAGAGAACTTGTTCTCATCTTTGATCTTCTCGACGGACTGGCTGAGAACACTCAGAAGTTTCTCTTTGGTGATCGGTTTGACAAGGTATTTGACAAGGTTGAGCTCAACGGCTTTCATCAGGTAGTCAGTGTCAGTGTAGGCGGTTGCAACAATGATCTGAACATCCTGGTCTTTAGAACGAATGTAGCGTGCCATATCAAGACCGTTAAGTTTGGGCATACTGATGTCCGTGATGATGATGTCAGGTTTCTCGTCAGCCCAGACTTTGATGGCCTCTTTCCCGTCCTTGGCTTCTAATACTTCCTTGGTAATACGTTTTAAGTATTCGACTGCATTACGGCGGACATCGTCTTCATCTTCGACATAAAGGATCCTGAGATCTTTAAGTAGTTCTTTTTGCAATTTTTGTCCTTCGGTTAGGTCAAATATGCCACAGTGAAGCAGTCACTGTTGGCATCATTTTACTCAAAAAATTTCCAACTCATTAATATAGATTATTATATCATTGCGATATGAAAAAACAAAAACAATTAATGACACAATTTATCTACGAAAAGGTGTGGACGAAGGTCTCCGACCAAGAGGCGATCCGTCTGATCGATGATGAGATGAAGATGGGCGATGGCAAAGGGACACTTGAGTACATCAAAAGTACCGGTGCCAATGGTAAGATCATCACTATTGGTGAGTGCCGTTTTAAATTAGAGGGGTAGGTGTGACCAGGGCTTTTATCCGTTATGCGTTACTTAGCATTGTAAGCTTCGCTCTTCTCTTTTTCCTCTTTAAGTTTCGCATACATCTCCAACCGATCTGGGCTTATATCGCAACGATCAATGTTGTCGGTTTTGTTATGTACGGCTTGGATAAGTTCCTTGCAAAGCGAAGCTGGCTGAGAGTACCGGAAAGCCTGTTGCACCTCTTGGCATTTGCCGGGGCGACACCTGCAGCAATAGCAGCACAGCAACTCTTCTGGCATAAGACGACAAAACGCAGTTTTCAAGTGATGTTCTGGTTGATCGCCTTAGTACAGGTTGCTGTTGTCTATGTTGTCGTTTATACGGATCTTTTACAGACTGTTTTTTAGATGGTGCTGTAAGGCCTCTTCCCATACCCTATACGCTTTTGGTGTCAGGTGTACACCATCGCTTGTCAGTTCCTCTTTTATGCCGAAATTTTTATCGACCATCAAACTGTAGAGGTCGATATAGACAAATTCTTTTACAGCGCACTCTGATCTAAGAAAATGGTTGAGTACAATAACACTCTCATTGATCTGAGACGTTTGATCCATTGCTTGTACAGGTAAAAGAGAGAGGATGAGGACATTGTCAATGGCTTCTACCTGATCAAAGATCTTCTTGTAGTTTCTCTTCATTGTTTCAACATCTTGATTTTGCAGGAGATCATTAATCCCTATCATCAAGACAAGGGTCTCAGGCTTTTTTTCTAAAGTGTAATGCAGACGGTAGAGCAGACCATCAGCAGTGTCACCGGCAATGCCGGCATTATGATGCTCTCCAAAGTTAGCCCAGTCATGAAAATCGGTGAGGCTGTCACCTAAAAAGATGAGAGGCGTCAAGAAAAAACCAACTGCTTGGTTTTTTTAGCTTCGAAACCAGAGTTGATGTACGCAGTACCAACGACGGAGACCATATTTAATAAGCTATGCGATTTAAAGGTGCTTGATCTTAACCGTAGAATTCAATAGCCAGCCGGTAATCGCCATTAATGCGACAGTGATCAAGGCAGGGTAGACATAAAGTCCGCCTAAAAAGATAAACCATAAGACGATGGCGCCCAACGGAGTAGGCAGTCCTGTAAAGTACTCTTCGACTTCACCCTCTTCAGCGTTGATGTTGAACTGGATAAGACGACGAAGCCCACTGATGATGTAATACAGTGAGACTCCAGCACCTAGTACGAAAGTAAACGATGAAGTCTCAGGCTGGTTGATAATAGAGATAAAGATAATAAAGACTGGGGTCAAGACAAACGACAAAAAGTCAGCATAAGAGTCAAGTTGAATACCAAATTCATTAGAAAGATTGTATTTACGTGCCATCTTACCATCGAAAATATCGAAACCCCCACCGATCCATAAAAAGACAACAGCCCAGACAAAATTACCTTGTGTCGCAAGGTACATTGCGATGAGTCCGCTTGCAAGATTTCCGAAGGTAAACATATTGGCTAAGTTAAAATGGCTGTCGGCACGGTAGAGAAAGTTCATTAAGATCCTTATGATTGAGGGCACCTCTAACAACCCTAGTCAGTCTCAGCGTTAGAGAGAAACACATAATCAAGGCGTAGCTTCTTGCCCTAGCTGTAGCTAAGGCAAGAAGCTGCAACGCAGAGTGGGTGTTTCTCTCTATCGCCCGAAGGGAGGGAAGAAGAAGCACGATCTTCACCTTTTTTTCTTATCAGCTTAGCTACGGCTAAGCATCAAAGTAAAGAAAAGGCAAATCTCATACTTCTTCTTCCCTCTGAGACTGACTAGGGTTGTTAGAGGTGCCCTTACGACCTGTATTATAGCAAAAAGCAGATGAAGCAAAAAAACACCAAGTCTGTAAATCTAATTGATAATTAATATTATTATTAGTATAAGTGTGACAAAATACGTTTATAAATTGATCTAATGAGGAAAAAACAGTATGAAGACTCCACTTATACTCTCTCTTTTGACCTTATCTCTTTTGGCTCAAGAGGAGATAGTGACAAAAAAAATAGAAGGCGGGTTGATCCACACAAAACAAGAAGGGCGTTATAAAGTTGTTTTAGAACTTCCGGAAAAAGCAGATGGATTTGATCAAGCCTTTGATTATGCAAAACCTTTTGCGACCTTTCGTTTGGCTAATGTCACAACAGAGCAAGAGGGCTTGTCTGAGCACAATATAGACGAAAGTAAAACATCAGGCACCTCTTTTGGGGGTATCTTTGGTTTTAACAGCGCCTCGCTTTACGGCTTGCATCTTCACCTTGGGGCCTATGTCTCGCAAAAGGTCCATTCACTCAACCCAAGTGATTCGGAAAAACAGAACAGCGAACTCTTTGATGCTAACGGCGACTCATTTGTCTATATAGGCGAAGCAAGCCTGCAGTATGAAAACGAAGCGATGCAAGTGAAAGCGGGCCGTATTCGTATTGAAACTCCCTATGCAGACAGTGATGACATCCGTATGGTCCCCAACAGTTTTGAAGGGGCATGGGGTAATCTTGATCTCAACGACAACTGGCAGGCGCAAGCGTATTTCCTTACACGATGGGCCGGTGTTGATTCGGGCGATGATCAAGATGTATTTAAAGCTTTTGTCGAAGACGGTTACGGTTTGGCCGGAGGTTCATTGACCTATAGACCCAATGATGACAGTGCGATCTCACTTTGGTACTACAATGTAGACAAAGAGAGTGATATCCTCTATGCAGAAGGTACTGGAGAGATCTACTTTAGTGATGATTTTCACATGGAGTGGGGGCTTCAGGGTGCGCATATTATAGAGCGTTCAAACTCAGGTGTTGAAGGTAATGTCGTCGGTGCTATGGCAATCGCTGATTATGATGTTGTCTATTTTGGTGTGGCCTATAACCATGTCTTTGCCGAGAACAACGCCATCATCACTGACGGTTTTGGCGGCGGACCTTATTACACCTCTTTGGATGAACATACCGTTGGTGCTATCTCTGCCCTCTCTCCGGGTAAAGACATAGGGGTTTATCGGCTTGCTTTGGGTTTTGATTTTAGCTCTTTAGGGGTAGATCGGCTTAACGTGGAATTTGTTCATGGCCATTTTATATTGGATGATTCGCCTGTTGAAGTAGAAGAGAGTGATGTTGTTTTGACCTATGCAATAACGGATCGATGGTATTTTGAGAGTATTTATACCAATGTTGATCTGATCAATATCGATTACTCAAACCCTGACAATCTTGATTTTCGGGATTGTCAACGCTTAGTGACGCGATTAAATTACAGTTTTTAAGCGTTATTAATTTGATTTTTATTATCATTACGTAATTACTAGGTAAATAAAGAATTATGAATATATTAACTGATTGCCCAAGAGGGTGTGAAACTACGATTAAAAAACTCCACGCAAGTGGTCCTTTGAAACAGAGATTGATCTCTTTTGGCATTATGAAAGGTGCGACCATTACATTAATGGAGTATGCACCGCGCAAAAGTACTGTTGAGGTTAAGGTGGGAAAGATGCGTTTGGCCTTGCGTAAAGAAGAGGCAGATATGATAGAGGTGGAAGATGCAGCAAAATAGCGCACCAGCATGTCCTGTCATGGCCAAGCATATCAAGATCGCGCTTGTCGGTCAGCCCAATGTGGGCAAGAGTATGCTTGTCAACTCTATCTCCAATGCTCATCTGCATGTGGGGAATTTTACGGGTGTAACGGTTGAAAAAACCGAGGTTCTGTTTGATTACAGAGCGTATCAATTTACGGTGGTTGATCTTCCGGGGACCTACGCTTTTACAAACTACACCATTGAAGAGCGTGTCACCCACGACTTTTTGTGCAATGAAGAGTATGACCTGGTTATCAATGTTGTTGATTCGACCAACTTAGAGAAAAACCTGCAATTGACGGCAGAGTTGATGACCATGAGCAAAAAGATGGTCTTGGCACTCAACATGAGTGACGAGGCTGAGAAAGAGGGCATTGATATCGATGCCCCATACCTGTCTCAACTTTTAGACCTTCCTGCTATCCCTGTCTCAGCCGTTTCAAAAGAGGGACTTGATGAACTTATGGATGCGGTCATAGATGTATATGAAGCACCTCTGGTCGAACCGAAACTGATCTTTTCAGAAGCGGTAGAGGAGGAGATAGGAAACATACAAGGTTACCTTGACCGTCACCGTTTCAGAGCGGCTATCTCAAACCGTAATATTGCGGTCAACCTGCTGCAAAAAGAGAAGAAGACCTATCGTGTTCTTCACGATAATCCGCTCTGGACAGAGCTTCAACCGATGCTGATCGAAGCAGATAGACACATAGAAATTCACCATGACAGCGAAGATATCAAAGAGATCTTTGCTGAAGAGTATGCTGCTTTTAACCGCGGTATCATTACCGAGGTTGTCAAAGAGAAGAAGCAGACTATTAAGAAAAAGACCATGACGGAGCGTATTGACAATGTGTTGATCCATCCGCTTTTTGGTATCCCGATCTTTCTATTTTTTATGTGGTCACTTTTCCAACTTACCTTTGAGGTAGGTTCCATTCCTATGGAGTGGATCGATGCCTTTTTTGGCTGGTTTGGTGATCTTGTCGGAAACACAATCGCTCATGAGGCAACCCGTTCACTGATAGTTGACGGTCTTATTGCCGGTGTGGGTGCCGTTGTGATGTTTGTACCTAACATCATGATCTTGTTTATCGGAATTGCTCTGTTGGAGTCAACCGGGTACATGTCGCGTGTCGCCTTTTTACTGGATGGATTTTTCCATAAGTTTGGTCTGCATGGACAATCATTTATCCCCCTGGTAACAGGTTTTGGCTGTTCCATCCCTGCTTATATGTCAGCGCGTATTTTAAAAAATGACCGTGCCCGCCTATTAACCCTTTTTATTATCGGGTTTATGAGTTGTGGTGCCAGACTACCGGTCTATGTTCTTTTTGCAGGGGCTTTTTTCTCAGAGAGTGCGGCAGGGAACATTCTTTTTGCGATCTACATTACCGGTGCTCTTATCGGACTGTTCGCAGCGAAGATCTTAAAGATGACCGCCTTTAAAGGAGCGGATGAACCTTTTGTTATGGAGATGCCGAAATACCGTCTGCCATCATTGAAGTTGATCTGGCACACGGTGATGACAAAGACCTGGATGTACCTTAAAAAAGCAGGTACGTTTATTGCGGCAGCGACCATCTTGGTCTGGTTTTTAAGTAACTACCCGCATAATGATGCGCTTAAGACAACGTTTGACAATAAGATCGAATTAGCGCAGAGTGACGAGGAAAAAACAGAACTTGCCAACATGCTTCAAGAGAGTCAATTGGAACACAGTTATCTTGGAAGTATTGGTAAGTTTATGGAACCTGCCTTTGAACCGCTCGGGTTTGACTGGAAGATGACGGTAGCCTTGCAAACCGGTCTTGCTGCCAAAGAGGTCGTGGTCTCAACGCTGGGTGTCTTATATGCGATAGGTGATGATGTGGACGAAGAGAGCAGTTCGCTTATTACGGCTATCAGCAAAAACATCCCATTTGCTTCGGGTGTTGCGTTTATCGTATTTGTCATGATCTATCTGCCGTGTCTGGCTGCCTCGGTTGTCTTTACTCGCGAAGCAGGAGGTATTAAGTATTTTGTCTATCTCTTTATCTTTACAACGGTGACAGCTTATGTACTTTCGTTTATTGCTTACCGCGTGACACTTCTTATCACTTAACAAAAAGTTTCAGCTTTGGCGCAAATTGCACCGGAGTTCACCTCTCAACGCACTGGAAGCCGTTGGCTTCTATTCATGTTACTTTACTCCTTGAAACTAAGCTCCCAGCTTACTTTTTTAACAGGATATATCCTTCGGGTTCACTTCAGCATAATCTACACCAAAACAAGGGTACCGCCCGCGTAGCGATATTTCCTCAAAATCTGAAACTTTTACTAGTTCTTGTGTTCCGTCATTCCCGCGCGAAGGCGGGAATCTACAAGTCATATTGTCTTGACAGTTTAAGTTGTGGATTTACTCAAGAGCACTTCCCTCCAGTCGCCTGCCTTCGCGGGAATGACGGTGAGGCTTGATAAAGTGTTTTGAAAGCTGACACGCTCTTTCCCCTTTCCCCTTTCCCCTTTCCCCTTTCCCCTTTCCCCTTATTTCAGGGAATTATCTAAGTATTAGGCATATTGGGTTAAAATCATTGCATGATAAAAATATTAATGATTGAAGATGATCTCGAATTAGCGGAGATCCTAACCGAATTTTTAGAACAGCTAAAACAAGAAGAGATCAAAGTCGAAACAGAAGATGACCCTTTTAAAGCCTTGAGTATCTTGAAACTCAAAGAGTTTGACCTTGTGATCTTAGACCTTACACTGCCGGGTATGGATGGTTTAGAGGTGTGTGAAGAGATCCGTAAACGCCAAAACATCCCTATTATTATCTCATCTGCCCGTTCAGACGTGACCGACAAGGTGACAGCTCTTGAACTTGGAGCAGACGACTACCTGCCAAAACCGTACGATCCGCGTGAACTCGAAGCGCGTATCTACTCAGTACTGCGCCGTTATGAAGCCAAAGCAGCAGAGGTGGCGCAGCAGAGCAGCAGTGATTTTAAACTTGACGAAGCTGCAATGCAGATCAGCTATAAAAACCGTCCGCTTGACCTGACCAATGCAGAGTATGGCATTTTGGCCTATATGATCAAAAAAGAGGGGATGGTAGTCTCACGCGAAGACATCATCCACAATGTCGCAGCGATCAATGAAGACTCTTCGAACAAAAGTATTGATGTCATGGTGGGGCGTATTCGTACCAAACTGGGAGATAAGTCTCTTATAGAGTCGGTGCGCGGCATCGGTTACAAACTTATAAAATAGTTTTGAAATAATGGGTCGTCATGCTGTTCTATTAACGGTTCTTTTTGCCTTCGCGGTGACCCTTTTTAGTGTTAGTTATATCTTTTTAGAGTTTTACAAACTCAACCGCGAACAGTACATCAACAACACCTTTTTAAAATACACCGTCATCAGCCGTATCTATCGTGAGCATATGCAAAAGCGCACTTCGACGACGATGTTAGAAGCTAATCTTGCTCTTTACAATCTCTACGCCATAGCAGAGCCAACTGCTGCGAGAGAGATCGCAGAAGATGCCAAGGTCTTAAAAAGTGAAAGCTTTCAAGCGATGAGTGATGAAAATTCTTTTCAGATGCGTCCTCGCTTTAATGCCCAAAGCGTTGTAGAAGTTCGCATCTCTATGCTGCAACATAAAGGGTTTATCTACTTTTTACTTCAAGGGCCAAACACCGGTGTACTTCTCTTTGATGAGAAGATAAAACCCTACCGGGCATGGAATATGCTTTATGCTTACATGGTCATTGTCTCAAGCATCACTATCTCATATATCCTGATCTTAATGCGTCTGAGACCGCTTCGAAAACTGCGAAAGAAGATCCGTGACTTTGGTGCAGGTGAGATGCAGACCTCATTTAAGATGCGGGGTGAAGATGAGATCGCTGTTATCTCTAATGAACTTGAAAACACCCGTCAGAAGATCCGTAACTTAATTGAGTCGCGCACACTTTTTATGCGTAACATCATGCACGAGCTCAAAACACCGATCGCAAAAGGGCGTATTTCGGCAGAGATGCTGGAGAGTGGCAAACAAAAAGAGCGTTTTAACCGGATCTTTTTACGGATGGAGAGTCTTATAAATGAGTTTGCTCTGGTGGAAGAGGTCTCTACCGGTTTCAGTCATGCAAAAAGCGAAGAGTTTCGCCTGATCGATCTTATTGACGGTGCAGTCGATCTTGCGATGGTTGAAGTGGATAGTGTGAGTCAAGATGTTGATGCAACACTCAGAGTGATGGCTGATTTTAATCTCTTCTCAACTGCGATTAAAAACATGATCGACAATGCGATGAAATATTCATCTGACAGACATGTTAAGATCTCTACCCATGAGGGTGAGATCTGGTTTGAAAGCAAAGGCGAACGTCTAAAACATCCACTCTCTTACTACGTACAACCTTTTACAAAAGATGAAAATGCACGAGACAGTTTTGGCCTTGGGCTTTACTTGGTTGATGCAATTTTACATGCGCATGATATGGTGTTGGCGTATGAATACATAGATGGGATAAACCGCTTCATCTTCGAACCAAAAAAGTTGTAGCTTCGGCGCATCTTGCACAAAAGTTTAGCTCTCGGCGCACAAGCAGTGCGCAGTCGGCTAAACATTTTGCACAATCTACACCAAATCTACAACTTTTTTCTGATTAAGAACTGTTTTAAGATGAGCTCTTCCCCTTTTCCCTTGCCGAAGGCAAACCTTTCTCCCGAAGCAAAGCTTCAAACTACTGACTTAAATGATTTGGCAAAAGCATAGGCGATCATTGCCAATATGGTGACGGCAACGACTTCGTAACCTATCATCCAGATCACAAAATATGAGCTGATCTTGAAGTTGAGGAAGTGGCTAAAACTGGCTTGGGCAACAAAGAGGTATAGAAATGCGAGACCGACAAGGTAAGGTATGGTGATAAAATAGATGCCGAACATAAAAGCTTCATAACCCTCAGGGGCAATGACAAAGGCCTTAATATCGACCTCTTTTTGAGCAAATGAATTCTCATTGCGTTTTCTGTTATTACGTTGTTGAAAATTTTGCGATGCAGATAAATTACTTTTGACACGTATCGGTTCGTTATTATTGCTCATCTTCTACCTATTTCGATTATTTTAATATGTACATTCAATAATGGATGATTATAACATAAATCAATACGGAAGTTAAGTGCTATAATACACCCATGAAAAAAGATAAACATATTTTAGTCACCAATGATGATGGGTACGAGTCAGTTGCTCTGCATGCGCTTATAAATGAACTGCGTAAGATTGCCAAAGTGACAGTAGTAGCGCCTGCCAATGAGAAGTCGGCCTGCGGTCATTCACTCACACTTTCGCATCCGCTTCATTTTATCAGTGTAGAAGATGATTTTTACAAACTTGAAGACGGTACGCCGAGTGACTGTATCTACCTGGCACTGCACTCAATGTTTGAAGACAATAAGCCCGACCTTGTCGTAAGCGGTATCAATAAAGGCTCGAATATGGGTGAGGATATTACCTACTCAGGTACGGCAGCCGGTGCGATGGAAGCAGTGTTGCAGGGTGTTCCTGGCATTGCTATTTCGCAGGTGATGGATTTTAGCCAGCCTCTTCCTGACTTTGGTCTGGCAGTCAAAACGATCAGAACGTTAGTCGAAAAGATCTTTAGTTCAGAGTTCCCGCTTCCTGAACGTGAGTTTTTTAATGTCAATATACCAAATGATGTACGTGAGGCAGAGATGAAGGTGACCTATGCAGGGTATCGTTTCTACGGCAATGATGCGCATTTGCATCGCAACCCTCGCGGTCTGGAGTACTACTGGTTGGGTCTGCACCCTCTAGATTTTAAACCAAGGGAAGGTAAAACGATGCTCTCGGATTTTGAAGCAATAGAGCAGGGATTTGTCTCTGTCACGCCGGTACAACTTGACTTAAGTGCTTACAAGTCGATGAAACAACTGGAAAGCTGGCTGTGAGATTCGAACGCAGTCGTATGCTTTTTGGCGAAGACTATTCCGATATAGAAAAAGCAAAAGTACTGCTTCTCGGTGTTGGCGGTGTCGGTTCATACTGTCTTGACTGCCTCTACCGAACGGGTGTCCGCGACATCACGATCATTGACTTCGACACCTACGATGAGAGCAACCAAAACCGTCAGATGTGGTCGGAACACCACTGCGGCGAGTCGAAAGTGTTAAGTTTGAAAGAGCACTATCCGGAGATCATTGCTATAGAAAAACGTATTGACGAAGAGTGGGTTAAAGCATTCGACTTTGAGCCTTACGACCTGGTTTTGGATGCTATTGATGACAGAGGTGCAAAACTTGCACTTGCGCAGAAGTGTTATAAAAAACTCATCTCCGCTACTGGGTCGGCAAAACGCCTTGACCCTACCAAGATCGAGGTTGCGACCATCTGGAAAACACATGGTGACCGCTTTGCCTCTAAGATCCGTTATGAGTTGAAAAAACGTCGTTTTACAAAAAAATACCCTGTTATCTTCAGCTCTGAACCTGCACATGTCAAGGTAAAAGGGAGTTTTATGGCGGTGACAGCTGCTTTTGGTCTGACGATGTGTTCGGTTGCGATTAAAAAACTGACTGAGAAATAATGGCCGTTCGAGCACCTGCTTTTACAAAAGGTCTAACGTGGTTCAATACAGAACCGTTAGAACTTTTATCACTTAAAGGTAGTTACACACTTCTTGAGTTCTTCACCTTCGGTTGTATTAATTGCAATAACAATCTTCGTACTATGAAGTCACTGCATGAACACTTTAGGGATGACCTTACTGTTATTGGTGTACATACCGGTAAGTTTACCCATGAAAAAGAGCCTGAAGCTCTGCAAGAGGCACTGTTGCGTTTTGGTGTGAACTATGCAGTTGTCAATGACCCTGAACACCTTATCTCAGATACCTATGCTGCAAAAGGGTGGCCAACAACGATACTTATCGATGATAGAGGTTATATTGTCGAACATCGTAGCGGTGAGCAGGATCTTAATGAGTGGAAAAGCATTTTAGAGAGATATAACGTCAGGATGAGAACACAAAATACGGAGAACAAGAGTGGCCAAAAAGAGCTTTCCTTTCCTCAAAAAGTATTAACAACACCCGACTTCTTGGCTGTTGCCAATACTAAAAACAACGAAGTGTGGTTGAGTGATTATGATGGTCAGGTGTTTGATGTCATCGAAGTCGACAATCCTATGGGAATGGCTTTTAGAGAGAACAGACTCTATATTTGTGAGAGTAACGCAGGTCGTGTCATCAGTTATGATCTGAAAAGTAAAATGAGTGAGACGATTTTAGAAAACTTGCGTAACCCTTTCGACATAGCTATATTAGACACAAAACTTACTGTTGCCCTTGCAGGTTCTCATTTAATAAACACGTATAGTCTAGATGATTATCGCCCGTTAGAATCGTACGGAAACCGTTTTGAAGCACTTAGAGACGGTAAAGCAGATGAGTGTCAGTTGGCACAGCCCTCAGGCATGGCGTTGATGGATGAGACACTCTATTTTGTCGATGCCGAAAGTTCTTCATTGAGAAAGATAGAAAACAGTGAAGTCAGTACTTTGATAGGTGACGGACTTTTTACCTTTGGTGACAGCGACAGTGACGAGATATTATTACAGCATCCGCAAGGGGTCTGTCCCGGTATCATTGGCGATGGTTGCGGCGGAGGCCGTCTCTTTATCGCTGACACTTTTAACAACAAGGTCAAAGCCTATTACCCTGAGGATAACTCGATGAGGACACTGTTAGAAGGGTTGAATGAGCCAAGTGGTATCAGTAAAAAAGGGTGTGCACTTTTTATTGCCAACACTAATGCTCATGAAGTTGTTGTATTTGATCTCTCCAAGATGGAGAGTAAGGTGATAGAGTTTATGTTTTCATAGGTAATTCGCGTTAGCGAATTACATCATACCCGGCATGCCTGGCATTCCGCCGCCCATCTCTGGAGCTGCTGGAGCTACTGGTTCCGGGATGGTGTGGATCGTTGCTTCTGTTGTAAGAAGCATACTTGAAACTGATGTTGCGTTAGTCAGTGCAACACGTGCTACTTTTAGCGGATCGATGATCCCCTCTTCGAACATATCAACATACTCACCTGTTGCTGCATTGAAACCTGTTGTGTCGCTGTCAGCGATCTCGATGGCATTAACAACAACACCTGCGTCGAAACCGGCATTCATAGCGATCTGCTTGATCGGTGCTTTAACCGCACGCAAGATGATCTCACAACCGATTTTCTGGTCGCCTTCAAGCTCTGGAAGAGAGACTTTAGCAGCGGCGCGTACAAGTGCTGCACCACCACCGATGATGATACCTTCTTCTACTGCAGCTTTTGTTGCAGAAAGTGCATCCTCAACACGGTCTTTTTTCTCTTTCATCTCAGTCTCGGTTGCTGCACCGACTTTAATAACAGCAACACCGCCAGAGAGTTTTGCAAGGCGTTCTTGGAGTTTCTCTTTGTCATACTCAGATGAAGTAGTATCCATCTGTGTCTTGATCTCGGCAATACGAGAAGCAACAGCCTCTTTAGTACCAGCACCGTTTACGATGACTGTGTTGTCTTTGTCGATCACGACACGAGCTGCTTGACCAAGGTCGTCGATAGTCGTTGACTCTAATGTACGGCCGATCTCTTCAGAGATGATCTGTCCGCCAGTAAGAATCGCAATGTCTTGTAACATTGCCTTACGACGATCGCCAAAGCCCGGTGCTTTAACAGCAGTGATATTCAAGATGCCGCGCATTTTGTTGACAACAAGTGTTGCAAGTGCTTCACCTTCAACGTCTTCAGCCACGATCAGCATAGGACGGTTTGTCTTTTGAACCTGCTCAAGAACAGGGAGAATGTCTTTTAGGTTAGAGATCTTACCGTCAAACATAAGGATGAACGGCTGCTCGATCTCAGCAGTCATCTTCTCAGTGTTGGTGATGAAGTACGGGCTTAGGTAACCACGGTCAAACTGCATACCTTCAACTACGTCAAGCTCATCACTGATACCTTTTGCCTCTTCAACAGTGATAACACCGTCTTGACCGACTTTGTCCATCGCATCAGCGATCATGTCACCGATAGATGTGTCAGAGTTTGCAGAGATGCTGGCAACCTGAGCGATCTCTTTTTTACCGGCAACTTTCATAGAAGCAGCGGTAAGGTGAGTCAAGATCTCAGCCATAGCCTTGTCCATACCACGTTTAACCTCTACCGGGTTTGCCCCAGCAGTGATGTTGCGAAGACCTTCAGTGAAGATAGCGTTAGCTAGAACAGTAGCAGTAGTTGTACCGTCACCCGCCTCATCAGCTGTGTTTGCAGAGACCTGTTTAACAAGCTGTGCTCCCATATCTTCTAGTGGATCTTTTAGTTCTATCTCACGTGCAACAGAGACACCATCTTTAGTGATGATAGGTGCGCCGTATGAACGTTGTATAAGTACGTTACGACCGCGTGGTCCCATAGTTACTTTTACCGCATCGGTAAGTTTTTGAACACCTTCTGCTAAAGCGTTACGTGCATTGTCTGAATAGTGGATCTCTTTTGCCATACTCTATATTCCTTAATTTTATTGCATAAAATGAAGGGAACCCTTCATCTATTTTGGACGGTTACGGAAGTAATTCCGCAACCTACGTTAACACTAGGTTTTCTTACGACTCGGCATTTAGTGCCTCGCATGCACTGCATTGTTGATGCTTATCGGCAGAAAGCCCAAGTGTCTAGCGTTGGTTGAATTACTTAATAATCCCGAACAGGTCTTCAACATCAATGATGAGATAAGCCTCGCCACCAACTTTAAACTCGTTGCCTGCATACTTTCCAAATACAACGATATCGTCTACGTTTACATTCTCAACTTCAGAAGAGACAGCTACGACTTTTCCTTGAGAAGGTTTTTCAGTTGCGCTGTCAGGAATGATGATCC
>JAUWLG010000107.1 GCA_030613795.1 Helicobacteraceae bacterium | reverse complement strand
ATGTCGAGGTTGTGTTCAATGACCAAAACAGAGTTACCCAGTTCGACAAAGTGATGCAACACGCCCGTCAGACGGTCCACATCGGCAAAGTGCAGCCCTGTTGTCGGCTCATCCAGAATGTATAGTGTTCGCCCTGTATCTTTACGGCTTAACTCTTTACCCAGTTTAATACGCTGTGCTTCACCACCGGAGAGTGTTACGGCATTTTGACCAAGAGTAATATACCCTAGCCCGACATCAACAAGGGTCTTTAGCTTGATGTGTATCTTAGGAATCGGTTCAAAAAAGGCAAAGGCCTCTTCAACACTCATCGCAAGTACGTCAGCGATCGTCTTGCCCTTGTACTGGATCTCTAAGGTCTGCGCATTATAACGTGTACCATGACAGGCGTCACACTTCACCTGAACATCTGGCAGGAAGTGCATCTCGATCTTGATCTCGCCCTCACCTTGACACTTCTCACAACGGCCGCCTTTGACATTAAAGCTGTAACGTGACGTTGTATAACCACGAATGTTTGACTCTTTGGTCTTGGAAAAAAGATTACGGATCTCATCCATTACACCTGTGTAAGTCGCAGGGTTGGAGCGTGGCGTACGTCCAATAGGGCTTTGGTCCAGGTAAATAAC
This sequence comes from Helicobacteraceae bacterium, assembly GCA_030613795.1. Classification (GTDB taxonomy): domain Bacteria; phylum Campylobacterota; class Campylobacteria; order Campylobacterales; family Sulfurimonadaceae; genus Sulfonitrofixus. Next base: position 4,878 of record JAUWLG010000107.1, on the reverse strand, counting down.
CTTGTCAAGTTGTTCAAGACCATTGACTTCAACACCTGCTACCTTATTAACCTTACGCGCATGGTTAAGAAGCTCACGTGCAGTTGGAAGAAGTGTCTGCAAGATAAGCGAACTTTTACCACTACCACTCACCCCTGTCACACAGACAAAGTTCTGCAGAGGAATCTTGGTAGAGAGGTTTTCAATGTTGTTGATACTCACATTATTAATTTCCAGCCAGCTCTCTTGTGGACGACGGTGGAAATACTCTATCATCTTACGACCGGAGAGGTAATCAGCTGTGATTGTCTTCGCTTTTTCTAACTGCTTACGTGTTCCGGCAAAGACTACTTCTCCACCAAACTTACCAGCACCTGGACCGATGTCGATGATGTAGTCAGCATTGTCGATGGTCTCTTTGTCGTGTTCAACAACGATGACCGTATTACCCTTCTCTTGCAAAGAACGAAGGGTTCTAATGAGCTTCAAGGTGTCACGCTCATGCAGACCGATACTTGGCTCATCCAGAACATACATCACACCTGTAAGACCAGAACCGATCTGCGAAGCGATACGAATACGCTGCGCTTCTCCACCACTGATAGAACGGGCATCACGGTCGAGTGTAATGTATCCTAATCCAACGTCATACAAGAAGAAAAGACGCTCACGGATCTCATTGAGGATCGGTGTCGCGATCATCTGGTCTTGGTCACTCAAAAAGTCAAAGTTTTTCTCTTCTTCAAACCACTTGTAACTCTTTTCAATAGGAAGTTCGATGATTTCAAAGATCTTTTTACCAGCCACATCGACCGCAAGTGATTCACGGCGTAGACGGTTCCCGTTACAGACACTGCAGGTCTTCTCACTCATATAGTCCTGCAGCTCTTTCTCATCTTTGAACATATCGTAGGCGATGCGAATAATACCCGGCCACACACGTTTGATAGGATGGCCTTTCCACTCAAACTCGACTTCGTCAATACCACCATGAAGAATGGCTTTTTTCTCATGCTCTTCAAGCTCACCAAACGGCACGGTGATGTCGATCTTGTTATGTGCACACATCCCTTTTAGAAAAGTGAAATAGTAACCTTTGTTAAAACCGTAGATGATCTTGACCCCGCCCTTCTCGATAGGCAGGTCGACATCAACGATCTTGTTTTGGTCAAGCGCATAACGAAGCCCTAGACCGTCACACTCTGGACAAGCACCCTTAGGCGAGTTAAATGAAAAAGTAAGCGGTTCAAGCGGCTCAAAACTGACCTTACAGTCAAAACAGGCATTGTGTTCTGAGTAGTGGATGATACGCTCTTTATACCCCATCTCCTCGTTGTTAAGAAACTCTAACTCTACTTCACCATAACTCTCTTTAAGTGCCTTTTCGACATCTTGAGCAATACGGTCTTGGTTGTCCTCTTTGATGACTACACGGTCGATCACCACTTTGATAGTATGTTTTTTGGTCTTGGATAGTTCGATCTCTTCATCAAGACGTGTCATCACACCGTTGATCATTGCACGAACATACCCTTTATGTCGCAATGACTCAAAAAGGTCATGGAAGGTCCCCTTTTTCTCACGGATCAACGGTGCCAAAATAACGATCTTGGCACCAATAGGAAGTTTCCTGACCTGGTCAATAATATCAGAAGCTGACATCTGAGAGATCTTTTTTCCACATTGATGACAATGTTGCACCCCGATACGTGCATAAAGAAGACGTAGGTAGTCATAGATCTCAGTTATAGTACCAACCGTTGAACGTGGATTTTTAGAGGTGGTCTTCTGGTCGATCGCAATGGCAGGTGTAAGGCCTTCTATCTTGTCAACGTCCGGCTTGCCGATGCGGTCAAGGAACTGGCGAGCGTAGCTTGAAAGACTCTCTAAGTACCGACGCTGACCTTCGGCATACAGTGTGCCGAATGCGAGTGTTGACTTACCGCTTCCGCTCAGACCGGTACAAACAACCAACTTGTTTTTAGGAACCTCTAACGAGATGTTTTTGAGATTATTCTCACGCGCGCCTGTGATGACTATCTTATCCATTTTGACCTACCAATCTGTAAAGTAAATATAGTGCGACACCGATATAAAAAAGTACCAGTGCCATTTTGTGATGTGCATCTTTTGTCTGATGTTTCAACCAGATACCGCCGGCAACACCGACAAGTGAAGCAAGCCCGATGACAACACCGCTCTCATAGTCAATGTTACCAGCAATACTCAGGCCGATAAGACCTGAGACTGAAGAGAATACAACAAAAAAGAGCCCTGCAGAGACCGCATTTTTAAGGGGTACATGTAAAAAACCGACCAGGATCGGTACAAGCAGGATCGACCCGCCTACACCGATAGAGATGGCGAATGCACCCAAAATAGCACCGATGATAAACAAGATCGCAGGATGAATCGTTCGCCCATCAACATGCTCTTTTGTCTTAAAAAACAGTCGAGTCAAAGCAAAAAGGACAAAAGAGAGGAAGATCCACTCTAAGGTTGCAGCCGAAAGTGTCTGAATGATAAACGGGCTAAGCAACGCACCGACGAAGCCACCCACGCCGATCACCGCGACCATCTTGACGTCAAGCGTCCCTTTTTTGAGGTTCAGATACGAGCCGTAGATCGAAGCAAAGGCCATCTGCACTACAGAGATACCAATAGCCACTTTCATGTCATAGCCCATCAGCAGCAAGGCAGGAACCAAAATAGTTCCCCCGCCGATACCGAAAAAGCCCGACAGTGTACCCACCGCAGCACCAAGAAAAAGAAGTTCGATTATTTCTATCATATCTATTTGTATACCTAGAGTCTATTTGCGCGCGATTATACCTGATAGTCGCTTTGGAGGGGGCATACTATGACAGTCACTCTTTATATTTAAGGAATACCTTGAGAAGAAGAATAACTGCGTAAACAGATTACACAATTTGAGCAGATTTTTTTAAGAACTTGCTCTTTATATTTACAGTTTTTTACCACTGTATAAAACAGGACCAAAACGTACAGCCCAGAAGATAAACAGCAATAGCCATAAGGTGATGGAGAGGTCAAACATCCAGAACATTGGAGCATTGAAACCCATGACTAGGGAGAAAAGCAGACGTCCGATAACAACGACTTGAAGAAGATAGAACACTTTTAGTGTTGTAGCATCCGCATGAGGCGGTTGGCCTGAGTGGCCCAAAGTTACACGTGTTCCAAAACCTATTAACATCGTTGTTACAAAACCCAAGACCAAGAGGTGAACATCCAACTGCATGAAGTTCATCTCAGTCAGCGTTTCGATAAGACGAAAAAAGCCACCGATAAGCAGAGATGCTATCAACCAGTAGATCGACACGTGAAGTATCTTTAAAATAGCAGGAGAACCCTGCCATGGCAATGCCCAGCGTCTTACCTCTAAAGCGATGTATAGCCCTAATGCAATGTCGACAAGAATTTCTAAATAAGCAAACTCAAAATTTACAGCAACTGTTTTAAGTACAAATCCAGCAAAAACTATTGGAGCGAATTGCTCATTTTTGTCTGCAAAGCTGTGGCTAAAGAATGGCACCATACGCTGTCCCACCGCAAAAGTGACATAAACAAGATAGAGATTTACCGCAATAGAGACGGCACTGTTATCAATATGTGCAAAGACTAAGAAGTAGAGAAAGTGGGCAAAAAGGCCCATATAGAAACCAGCTAAGATCCATTGTGGGTCATGTTGCATGGCTTCGGGAGCCTTAGTGTAGATCTGTCTTAGTTTATAGACAATTGCAGTGTTGGCAACTAACAAAATAGAGATGCCGACATAGAGCAGTTCGACCGATAAAACAGCCCCTGCTAGAAAAACCACTGCACCCAGCTGATGCAGAGCCCATGTTCGCAAATAATAGCTTTTATCTATCACTTCTGACTGACAAAAACGTGGAAAGGTCGTAAAGATAAAACCTGTAAAAAATTGTGTAAAGACAACATAGATCAGCGAGTAACTGTGAAAACTGGTACTGTCAACCTGCAGCGGTAAGATCCCTTTGTAAGAGAGCATAAACATAAGCATGACAACAATAGCAAAGACAACACCTGACAGGAAAAAGGGTTGGTGCACCTGGGAGAAAAAATAGTTTTGAGGCTTTTCAGGAGTAAACATTGATCTATCCATAATAATTTTTTGTGATTATAACCAAGTGGTATTTTTTGTATATTGATTTAAATCAGGAGAGTTTAAAAAATGGCGAAGTTTATCTTGAATATTCCAACTTACTAAAGCTTCAGATTTGGTGTAGATTGTACTAAATGTTTGCCCGATAGCGCACTGCTGTGCGTAGAGAGGCAAACTTTTGTGCAAGATGCGCCGAAGCTGAGGCTTTAGCGGTTTGCGACCGTTGCTGTTCCGAAGAACTCATCTAAAATTTTTCGATATTCAATGACATCACTGATATGATTGACCTTATCACGCATAACAGAAGCACCCGCATACCCTTTTGAATAGGTATGGGTGTGTTTTCTAAACATCGCTACACCGTGAGGCCCATAAAACTCGATCATCTTGTCGTAGTGTTCCATGATGATCTCATGTTTCAAAGCAACTGAGATATCGGCAGAACCTGTCTTTAACTGATGGAAGATCCATGGGGCACCGACAGCACCACGACCTATCATCACACCATCTGCTTTGGTATGTTCAAGTACCCACTGCGCTTTCTCAAAGCTATCAATATCACCATTAGCGATTATAGGAATGTTAACAGCCTCTTTGATCTCCGCAATCGCATCATAATCTACCGGTGCTTTGAATTTGCCGGCACGTGTACGACCATGAACTGCAATAAAATCCACACCTGTTGCTTCGATCTCTTGGGCGATTTGAACATGGTTCTTTTCATTTACCCCAAGACGAATTTTAGCCGTCAA